>NZ_VOYQ01000056.1:0-9560 GCF_013420195.1 Acinetobacter sp. YH01024 | reverse complement strand
TTCGCAAGAGATGCGATGGATGTCTGATGATTTGTAGTCATAAATTTTAGTCCCCACTTGTTTCTAAGTGGGGACTAAATTAAGGCTTATAGGATGAATTCAGAAGGTGTGTTCAGCGGACGCTTACCAATCCACTGATTAATTTCCCAAATAAACCAACAATCACGATTCTTAGAAATCTTAATACTCTTCGGGTAATTTAGGATCGTAATATTCAGATTACTTATCCAGAATTGAATAGATCGTTAACTTAGATAGACTTTTAAGCAATGTAACTTGCCGCATGTTTATCAACATATGTCTCAAAAAAGTCTGCCCATACATAGATTTATGGCGTTTAGTGCTTAAATTTCAGATTAATCTTCGTCTGATGACCTGAATGGATGTTACAGATTACATGCAGGTGAATTACTCTGTGGCTGTATCATGGCTTTTGTGCAATCCAATCCATTTGATCCGAATGTTCTCTTTTGCAATAAAGCAGCCTCTTCTGCTTTTCCTGAACCAACGAACTATGTCATTGATTTGATTCAACCGACAACAGTGATGCTGAATCAAATCTCCAAAGAAGGGATTAAATGCAAGAAATGTGGTAAGAAAAAGATAGGGGATGGAAGTTATTATCCGTCTAATTGGAACCAGCCCATGAGTCGAGATCAGTTGAGTAAGAATCATTTTAAATGAATAAGAGAAGGATGGCTTACCTCACTTCTCCGAATAACAATGCTATGCTTTTCAACCAAGGTTATAAATTGGCAACTACATTTCATTCTTCTTCATGCTGGTCCTATAGCCTGTAGACAATTACTACATCATTTGCATTCAATGCTCAATACAGCCTGTCAGCAGAACCGCAGCGATACTTTTTTTCGTGCATACATGTAGTGTTTAAATCCATTCATTTTTCAATGATCCTCTGCCGTTTATCACATTTATGGTCGATCTTTAACCTTGTGAAAAATGCACATACCGATCCCTTCAAACTGTCAAATTTATGTATGCATGACATTTAAAGAAAATTATCTGATCAATTTTTTTAGGTAAAATTCATCAAGAAAAAAGTTATTATTATTCATAACATCACCAATAACCACATAAAAACAATAATTTAATAAATTATTCTTCCAATTTTTTTATATTTAGTGTTATTACCTCTAAATCCATGTTTACCACCTTCTATTACATAAGTAATTTAGAAGTATCCACGATATAAATTGCTTGCCCTCACACCTCTCCCCTCTCACGCCCAAAAAATTTATACTGAAAGGCAGATTAAGCCCGTTCGAGTTACATATAGCCGCATGCTATATTGAAAGCATTAAGAAAATATCCTCAATATTTATAGGATTTTTAAAGTATGAACTAATTTTCGAAGAACCCTTTCTAAGTAATGTGACCTATTAGGAAAAATGAAAATACTGAAATCTCCGTATCAACAATCAGTCAAAGTACATCCTGATGATTTTCTGTAACCGATACCCAAGGACTATACCTACCCTTCTGATGTGCTGTGCAACAAAGCCCTCCTTAGCCACACTATAGCTATAGATTAATTCCATTATTTTGTGATTTAATTAAATTATTCATTCTTAAGACCCAATTTAATGGATTTATATTTCACTAAACCAGAAGAAGTTGTGACTCTTTTAGGTGAGCGTTTACGTAAGCAACGACTCTTTCTGGAGATGTCTCAAGCTGAGGTAGCAGCACGCGCTGGTGTCGGCGTGAATACAGTTTCGAATCTTGAAGCGGGACGAAATGTATCTGTTGAAAATTTAGTCCGTATTGCAATGGTCTTGGGTCGATTAAACGAACTTCAGGAACTATTTAAACCTCAGCTTAACAGTGTGAATGACATTCTTCGCTATGAGAGTCAAAGTAAGCGCCACCGTATTAAGAGGAAGGGATAATGCTCAATAGACTTAATGTTTATTACAACGGTTGGGGCGAATCATGGTTATGGGGAACGCTGATTAGTTCAACAGCCACGACAGGTAGACCCACCATTGCTTTTGAATATAGTCCAGAAGCAATACAGCAAGGTGTTGAGCTCTCTTCTTACTTGCTGCCTTTAAAAGGTCTACCATTCAGACAAGGTTTTCCTACTCATCAAATGGGACTCCCAGGTCCAGTCTATGACGCTTTACCAGATGGTTGGGGCATGATGTTGATGGATCGATATTTCAAAAAAATTGGCTTAAATTCAGCACGAATTGGACCTTTGGAGCGTCTGACCTATATTAGTAGTCACGCAATGGGTGCCCTCTCCTTTGAACCTTGTGTTGCTGACATGCAAACCTCAGAAAATATCCCTTTACAACAACTGGCCCAGGAAGTTCAAGAAGTACTCAAAGGTGAAGGTGGTGAATTTCTACAGCATTTATTGGTCATGGGTGGCTCCCCTCAAGGTGCCAGACCAAAAGCGTTGGTTTACCGAGATCCTGTCAATTTAGAGTTTTCGACTCAAGATTCTGATCAACATGAAGCCTGGCTGATTAAGTTTCCTGCTCAGCAAGAGCATCCTGAAGTCTGCGCCATTGAAGCCGTCTATGCAGAATGTTTGCGACTTTGTGCAATTGAGACTCCAGATACCCATTTCTTTAATTTGCCCAATGGTTTAACGGCTTTTGCTTCTAAACGATTCGATCGTCAAAATGGTATGCGGATTCCAATGCAGAGTTTGGCTGCATATACAGGAGCAGACTATAAAGTTCCAGGTAGCCTAGACTATCGCAATTTTCTCCGGGCAACCTTGATGTGTACGCAAGATGTACGAGAAAGATTGCATGCTTTTAAACGTGCTGTGTTTAATGTGCTTTTCAATAATCGGGATGACCATACTAAGAACTTTTCATTTCTCATGGAGAAAAATGGTCAATGGAAATTGGCTCCAGCCTATGATGTGACCTTCTGCGAGGGTCCAGGTGGTTATCATCAAATGGACATTATGGGAGAAGCGCTCAATATTTCCCGAAATGACATACATAAACTCGGTACTTCAGAAGCTAATCTGACTACTCTAGAAGTCGATGAGATCATCTTGACCATGCGTGAAATTGCACTTCAATTTAGTCAAATTGCGCAGCGCCTGTATCCCCATCAAATTCGAGAATCTACCCTACAGATGATTCAATCACGGATTCAACAGAATATTGATTTTTTAACTGAAACCTAAGCGTAAATATAAACTAAGCGCCAACCATCAACTGCAAATAGACTTTGATATAGTTAGTCGCTACATAATCTGTAGAACCTGTGAATTAGCTCTCTTTATAATCACGAATATTAGATGGATCACCGCTAAGATATATTCTGCAAACGTGAAATCACTACATCCAGATCGAAAATCACTAAGAAAAAACTGTCACCAAAAAAAGGTCTGCACTATGGATAGATGCAGACCAAACTCTGGATAACTACCAGCACGAGAAATATGTCGCAATTTTGCATAGACATGAATTTGATAAAATCAGCCCAGAAAGCCAGAAATTCATAAAAACTATTTCATCAATCCCCTATAACTTAATCACGTTCATGGTCGATCTTAAATCTTGTGAAAAGTACTCATGCTGACCTAGCCAAACTGTAAAACTCATGTATTCATAGCCTTTAAATGAATCTTTCAATCGGTATATTTAAGGTAAAAACTAGTAATCAGAAGTTATTATCACCCCCATATAAAACAAGGATCAACTTAAAAACAATAACTTAGTAAATTATTCTTCCATTTTTTTTATATTTAGTGTTATTACGAAACTACAGCTAGTTTGTGTTAGCTATTTTGTACACTAATCAAATAATTTTCAGTGGCAGAACACACCAAAGAAATTAGAAAATATTATATGAATTAATATATTGTTAGATAAAGTTAGGAGATGGACTTTTATTATTTATTTTTCTTACGTTCAGCCTTGCGCTGTTCACTCAATTTTTGATGCTCCTCTTCACTCAATTTAACCTTAGTTTGGTTAAATGGTTTACCCAGTGTTAAGTTATATTTTTCAGCACCTAAAACACGTTTTGCTTCTTTCAGAATTACATCACGAATAAAATCATTCAAAGACTCACCAACGAATCCGGCTGCTTCTTTTAGAACTTTCTCTTCCTCATAATACAAAGGTACAGATGCTAAACGTCCGTGCTCTTTACGAAAGCGTTTCTTCACATCTTGGGTGTGTGGAGTGAGAATAATCTTGTACATTAAATTACGTGTGTATTCGACTTCTTGACCATTAGCATCATCTACAGTCGCTTCAGGATTCTCTAAAATTTCCTCAAGATCATCACCAAAACCTAAAGATGGTTTACTCTTATTTTTAACCATTATAGGATCTCCACCAAGAAATCATTAAATTCATCTCTAGCCTTAGAGCTACCCATTTCCATTACAGACAAGCCTTGAATCGTTGCATCACGGAATTGTTTACGATCACGGATAATGGTGTTTAATAACTTGAATTTAGGAAGTGTTCCTAGCAGTTCGATTGAATCTGCAACTTCAGTAGATCTTGTATTTGATGGAGCTTTATTAACAACCAGATATGGTTGAAGCTTTTCATTGACCTTGTGATAGGTATTAAATAATTTCAATACAAATGGAAGGACTTCAACATCGGCTTGGCTTGGTTGTGTTGGAACAATTAACTTATCACTGACTTGAAGAGCAGATCTAAATTCTTCACTGTCACGCCCAGCTACGTCTAATAAAACATAGTCATATTTCTTTTGAAGATCTAAAAGGATCTTCTTTAAATCACCAGTATGGTATTCAGTATAAACAGGATTTTGAGTTCTACGCTTAGACCATTTAAGAGCTGACTGTTGATCATCAGCATCAACTAGGACTATAGACCCCTTCTTACTCAAGGCTACAGCAAGGTTTGTAGCCAGTGTTGTCTTACCTACTCCACCTTTACGATTGGCAATGGTAATTATCATTTCTTCTTCTACCTAAATAGATGTAACAATAGCTCTATTGTATAAAGGATTAATATAAGTCTACAAGAATAATATTTGTTTATTTTGTAACAGGTTATAGATGTGATGTGCCGCATTAAACTGGGGGTGATACAGATTCTAAAGCACTAAACTATACGGGTTGATATCTTTTTATATATCTGGTTTTAATATTAATTTATGGTACGTTTCAAACTGTAAGCATCCGGTGAACCACCGCTTTTTCTAGCTATTCAATACCGTCCATAGTTTCCATTATTAAAAGTGCTGCATTTGCCCCCAGTAAAAGAAGAACTGAACCGCCGCCAGCAATCAAGAGACTGTTGCTCACATTAGGATTCTACTGCAGCAGATGCTCTAGATAGCTTAGTCTTTTGAATATCAAATATTACTCTAGTATAATTAAATGATCTGTATTGATGAAATCAAGCGTTCTCCAGCCCATGGACATGCATGCGGATATGGATACTGCAATGGCATAGGTGATGAGAGCCTTTGGCTACATCAAACCACATTGCGCTTATCTATTCTGTAATAAGCATGGCCATCGCATGAAAGTCCTGGTGGTCTGGCTTTGTGCCAGACGATTGGAATAGGACAAGTTCCATTGAGCTTTATCCACCAGAGTGAAACTGTAGCACTCAGCCTAGAAAATTACAGGGCTGATCCAGGGTAAACCCTGACAGCGTATTGGACTGCAGCAGGTGATGAATATGCTTTCTATAGAGGAAATCTTAACAATGTCATGACTTAATTGAACTAAATCTACAATCTCTTGGATGTTCATTTAATAGCTGTATTGTTAGAGGTATTAAATGATGTAAAAACTTGTATTTAGTTATTCTAATTACAACATTTTAACTATTTTAAAAGCAGGCTTTGTATTTAATCTAGTATCTTTAACTTTATACCATTTTTCAATATCAGTAGCTTTTGCTTTGTCAGGTATATTAAGTTCATTATAAACATCTTGAATACGAACTTTTATATCTGAACGAAGAATAACTTCATCCTTTTTCAAATTAAGTAAAGTCGGAATTTCAGTTGCATTATCCTTCTGTGCATCTTGAATCTTTAATGCTCTTTCAATTGGTAACTTTCTATATTCAAATTTTCTAATCGTGTCGTGCGTCAAAACATCATAAGCAGTTTTGAAATAGTCATCCTTTGCATCAACCAATTTATAAATTTTAGAATTATCTGCATCTCTTGCTTCACAATATTCTTTCATCGTTTCATAAAAGCACTGGCTATGACCTGATAAAAATTTAGCTACACCTTCAGGTTTATGAGCGAATGCTTTATGTTTTGTTTCATCAGTCAGTAAAGCTCTAAATGAGGCAGAATATCCATCTTCATTAACTTCAGCACCTGCAACAACACGTACCACATAAGTTGCTTCTAGTGCTTCGTATGCCTGTAATTCAGCTTTCAATGCAACGTCTGAAACATACAGTTCACCTTTTTCATCTTTGAATGTGTACTTGTCATCTTCAGCAGCTTTTCTTAATTGTTCACGTCCTGCATCTGACATTTTACCTTCTTTGATATCATTCAAAACGTCTTCGCTGTCTTGGATACGTTTCTGAACTTCCTGCATCCATTCTTCTTTTGTACAACTTGCAGCTTCAGGTAGATTTCCAACTAATAGATTAATGTGTTCATTATATTTTGTGTTTCGAATACGACCACAAATTTGAGGTACAAGTACATGGAAATCTACTTTTGTAGCATCACGGAGTCCATTAATGATGATGTAGGTTTGTCCTTCTTCATCGAAGATGTCTGCACCTTCAAAAGCAGTTGAAGTATACAGATTGATCTTTGCAGGGGCTGAAGTGATGTCACTGATCTTTGCCCATTTCAAGCCAAGCTTACTATTAAATGTTTTTTGGTTTGAATTTGATTTTGAACATACAACTCTAATATCGTCAGGATTAAACAGATTCTTACCTGTTTCCTTATCAACTAAGGCTTTCAACTTACTTAGGATAGATGCAATTTCTGTCACTGAGTTATAGAAGATATGAGCATTGCCTTCAATTGTTCCCATCAAATAATCATAGCACAATCCAAACAAAGCATTGTTTACACCTACGCCATGTTCAATTTTTTGAAGGTTAAATTTAACCGGTCTAACATCACCCCACTCGATTGTACATAGTGGTAAATGTTCGAGTGCTGAAGGAAAATATTCACGTTTTGTTGGTGTCGCTGTTAAGAAAACGTACGAACCAAACTTGTTATAGTTTTGAAGTACATATTCACAAGTAGCTGCTTTGAAACTACCTAAATTCACAAGTGTATGTGCTTCATCAATCAGTAATTTAAATGCTTTTGGATTGAAGCCTGGTGTTGTTAGGAGTTTTGGTAATGAGTCAAAAGTACAAACAATTTTTCTAGAACTTGAAGTGTCTTTTAAATATTCTGTTATTTCTTCTCTCTCGGTATCACCATACACGCCAATTAAATCAACAATTCCTTGGTTGTCTGCTAATTTGGATTTAAGTAGGTTAATGTAAGGAACGAGAACTACATAATTTTTTGCATTACGGATAACTAATGTTGTACCACCACAACCTGTAATTTGTTTATTTACATAACAGTTGTCTGGAAAATCCTTAATTAGATTTGAAAGTTTTTCGGAGCTATCACTAGCTATAATTGTTATTGTATTTGCTTGAGCATCTTGCTCTATTTTTACTGCATTATTTATTACTAAATCTTGTAAATTCATTTATCGGATTACCTAAATAGGTCTTAATTTTTAGTGTCATTTATATGTTGTCAGGATATGAAGTAGTGAGGGATAATCCTCTATCCTATGTGATTAACAGTATCAAAATTATAAATCAATGTCAACACTTTATTTCACACAAGTCCATTGTTTACTCTTTTTAAGTATTTGATTGATAATATTTCAATATAAAAAAGTGTAAAATCAAACTATACACTTTTTTAAGCATACCCCCCTTATCTAAGATAGAAAAGTGTAAGGGTTTCTCTTGGACATAGCATTTTGTCTTGAGATCAACTAACGCACTCTGTTACTCTCATTCTATAGTAAACTGGTTCAGTCGTTTGTTTGCTCAAACTATTACTCGGTATATCAAAATGCTAGCGCATTTAGCTATACGCTCGCAAAGTTTCGAGCTAATAAGATTTGATTGATTAGATAATTATTTTACACTTTTTTTAGAAATGAAAATTAAATATACATTTACTATAAAAACAATTGTTTACAAGAAATACTTTACACTTTTTTTCCCACAGCCCTTTATATTATACAATAAATTGTGTAAGAGCTTAGGCAGTTATCAACAGTTATAAATTCAAAGAGTTCTTTTAAAATAGTAAAACATAGTCCTAAGACAAAAGCTTGTCTTGAGTTAGATATAAATATAATAGTAATCAATTAGTTAAAAATTTTTATCTTAAAAGAAGAATTATAAAAATTAATTAACATTCCTTCTAAAGCTCTGACGAGCCTTAGAACTCATTAACCATCTATAAAACTCTACCCTTTCTCATTTATATTCATGTTCTAAGGAACATAAAAAATCATTTATTAATTTTGTAGAAATAGAGGTAACAGTTTAAAAACATGTCTTTATTCTATTGGACTGAATAGCCACCAAAATTCTAGACACATATATCCATCTTGATCCTCTCTCGCTTTAACAACTGAAAGAAACTCTCGGTAACAGCATTATAATGGCAGTTTCCACGCCGACTCATACTGCTTTCAAGATTATGATGCTTGAGAAATGTCTGCCACCCATGGCTGGTGTATTGACTGCCTTGGTCAGAATGAATCAGGACTTTGTTCTTTGGGTTTCTTCGCCACAAAGCCATCAATAATGCATTTAAAAGCAGGTCTGTGGTGATTCTGGATTTCATCGACCAGCCAACCACAAGACGCGAAAATAAATCAATCACCACCGCAAGATATAACCAGCCTTCATGCGTACGGATATAAGTGATTTCAGTCACCCACAGTTGGTTGGGATGAATTGGATAAATTGTCGGTCTAAAGTGTTTGCAGCAACGACAGCGGTATTACCAGCATGAGATCTAGGTTTACGATAACCCCGCTATGATTTAAGACAATTAGCTTTCATCAACCGATAGACCTGATTGATCCCGTAACTCTCACCAACATCTTTCAAATCACAGTGAATCTTGCGATAGCCAGATTCTAGCCAGAATTACCCAAAGAGTTGTTGCCGTTTCTTGGCAGTTTTACTGGTTGGTTGCTTTAACCTTTAACCATGCGTAATAATCACTGTGATGAACATCCAGAGTTGAACATAAACAACGGATCGGCTATATTTGCTGATTGTCCTGAATAAAGGCGTACCTCATTTGGACTGGCTTGCGAAGTACACCGCGGCCTTTTTTAATATGTCCCTTCCAATACGGCTATTGATACAGCTATTAAAACAGCAAAAACAAACGATAAAATATAAGCAATCACCTACTCAAAAAGCTCAACAACCAAAAGCCGTGAGCCAATTTGATTGCATGCCTTTATAGACCCTACCTCGTCTATCAACATCTAGGACCAGAACAACAACTTTATTCTCCATGACTTGATATACCAA
>NZ_VOYQ01000042.1:0-9681 GCF_013420195.1 Acinetobacter sp. YH01024 | reverse complement strand
TCTTGAGCTGGTAGCGCACGTTGCCGCCTCGTGTTAACGACAGCCGCTTCTCGGATACCGCCGGGCGGCTGATGTACCGGCACAGCCGTTCGAGCTTCTTGCGTTCATCGGCCCTGGCCGCCACGCCGGCGTGCAGGCTGAACCCGGCTACCTTGCCAATCCCGTCACCGAACGGATCACCACTGGTCGGCAGAGTTTGCAAAGTGAACACCTTTCGCCCCGCCTGTGAACCGACAGCGATACGGTAAGTGATCGAGTGCCCCAGCAGGGGTGTCATCGGGTCGTCATCCACCGCATCCGAGGCCAGATAGCTGTTTTCGACATCCCGTTCCAGCAGGCCTTGCCGTTCCAGATAGCGACCCACCCGGTGGGCGATGGTGTGCGTCAGCGGCACTGTTGCAAATAACCACGAATGGTAAGCTGAAGACTGTTTTAGCTAAAGGTGCAGCATATGAATCCTTTCCATGGTCGGCATTTTCAGGGCGAAATCATTCTTTGGGCTGTGCGCTGGTATTGTAAATATGGCATTAGCTATCGTGAACTGCAGGAAATGCTGGCCGAACGGGGTGTGAATGTTGATCACACGACTATTTACCGTTGGGTTCAACGTTATGCTCCTGAAATAGAAAAACGTTTACGCTGGTATTGGCGTAATCCTACAGATCTGAGCTCGTGGCATATTGATGAAACCTATGTAAAAGTGAATGGACGATGGTCTTATCTGTATCGTGCAGTCGATCAACGTGGCGATACCATTGATTTTTATCTTTCTTCTAGACGTAATACCAAATCAGCATATTGTTTTCTTGGAAAAATTTTAAATAATGTGAAGAAGTGGCAAATTCCACAAGTGATCAACACGGATAAAGCACCCACATATGGACGTGCTTTATCACGGTTAAAACGGGAAGGTAAATGTCCACCAGACCTTGAGCACAGGCAGATTAAGTATAAAAATAACGTGATTGAATGTGATCATGGCAAGCTAAAGCGGATCATCAGGGCCACATTAGGATTCAAATCTATGAAGACGGCTTATGCCACAATTAAAGGTATTGAAGTCATGCGTGCACTACGTAAAGGACAAGCATCGTCATTTTATTATGGTCAGCCTCAGGGTGAAGTGTGTCTAATCAACAGGGTTTTCGGTCTCTAAGTACTTTTTAAAGGGAACATCATCGACTCAAATCTCTATTTGCAACAGTGCCAGTTTTTGTGACTATTCAGTTTGCAAGCTCAATAGATTATTTAGGGGGGATTACCATGCACCATTTTCTCAACTCGTCAAATTTATTAACTAGAGGAGTTCCTATAAAATAGGTGGAAAGTATGAGTGGATTGCTTTACGTACTCCAGACTGTAGAATATTTTCAGCATTAAAATCTCTAGGAGTTACTTTTGAACAAAAAAAACTATAACAATAGGGTAATGTTGTCCGAAGAAAAGCTTATATATGTAGGCTATTGCCGTGAACACTCCTCCCTTTCATATGTTGACTCGGACCGAGTAAAAGCATTAAAAGGGAGTATGAAAGATATAAACAAAAATAATGCTAGAATTTCAAAGTTTCCTTCAGAAGTGGCTTTAATACAGAATTTAAATACATCTAATGTTCATTCAGAGCTACTTTGTTTGCATCTCACTGATGAAGAATTCAATCAATAAGTTTAGAAAAGCTGGACTTGCTCTTGGTGCTAGCATGTTGCCTAACATAACCTGGTATATGTCTCGTGATCAACTGAGCCAGAATTACTTTAAATGGGACCAATTGCGTTATGTGAAGTAATTTTTGAGTGATTACTTCACATCAAATTTATTTTTTTTTCTTTAACAGCTCTTTTAAACTTTCATCAGAAATACCAATAAAATTATTCTCTTCTAAAAACAAAAGGACTTCTTCAACTGTTGCCCCAAAGTCGAAGAGCTCTAGTAAAGTATTTTTATGCTGAGTGAGAAGCTGATTTCTTGTCATATTCTTTTCATTCATTTTTTCTTTAAAACGAATAAGAATACTCTCAAATTTTTTTGAATCATTCTCGCTATATATTTTTTGCTTTTTATCAATCGTAATCGAAGACTTTTCTGCTTTAACAACTGATTTCACATTTGAATGAGTCAATACGCTTTCAAGATTTTGACTATTCGTGTTTTGAGTTTCAAGCTCTAAAACATTCTGATCTAGCATTGTAATTTTCCATATATAAAATAATGAGATCAGTATTTAAAATTTTTGTTTATCTAGAAATGGCAAATCATGACCATTTTCCGATTTTTAAACAATCAAAAAAAGTCATCTTTTGCGATAAGAAAAAAACAAAAAAGCTATCAAGATTTCTTCATATTTCTTCCCCCTGGTATATGGCCAAAAAATACTGGTATATGGCCAAAAAATACAGGATGGGATAATGTATATCACATTATCCATGTCAAATCTCGAGCTCGCTTCGCTCGGTCTCAATTTGTATAAAGTAGAAAAAAATGAAAGTTAAAGCATCAAGAAATAAGCAGATCATTGTTCGTTTAACTGCAGATGAACATCAAGATATCAATGATGCCTCCAAGGCATTACAGCTCAATCAATCTGACTATATACGTAAAAAAATTTTAAGTGATGACTACAGTCAATTAATCGATCAACGTGATATTCATACGATTAGGATGATCGGGATTGTTCTCGCAAAAATATTGATTGAACTCCAAGATAAAGATTTGATCCCCGAAGAATTATGTGACCTTACAGAGCTCGTTCATGAGTTGAAAATCATTGTGCGTCGACTAAATGACGAGGTGCTTAAGAGATGATTACTAAGATCATTCCAAATGCATTAGGCACTTCAGTAGAAGATCGTATTCATGGATTATCTGACTACATCCATCACCCAACTCCAACACGCAGCGATTATCTCAGTGACTATATTACCCAGTTGCACGCAAGTTTTAGCACTGAACTTATTTCTGAAAAATGTGTCTATTCAAATTCAAGAAACTTTTTAGATGATGATATTGCATATCAAAAAATTGAAATGTCACAAACTGCCAGTTTGAATACAAGGGTGGATGACCCAATTGTTCATATCGTCGGAAGTTTTAAAAAATTTGAAGTACCCACGATTCAACAATTAGAAGAACAAATCGATATTTTAAGTAAACATCTCAAAGCAGATGACTTACAAATGCAGTATGCGCTGCACATGGATACAGACAATGTACACTTCCATTTGATCATTAATCGAATCCATCCATACCGAAAGAATAATCATAATGAACATCAAGCGGTGGAGCTAGGCGATGGCTGGATTTTGAATGCAGTGCATAGAGCCACTGCTGAAATTGAAGCAAAACAAGGCTGGGAACCTGAGCCAAATCCTCTGTTTATCTATAATCATGAAACTGGCCAATGTGAAAAAAACATCAACCACATATCAAATCCTGATGCATTTAAAATCAGTGCAAAGATTCGTGATCAAGAACATCGACATCAACAAAAGAGTCAGTTGCGCAATGACATTGCGACTGCAGGCAACTATCAAGATGACCTTGAAAAAACCATTCAGCCTATCCTAAAAGATGCAAATAGTTGGCAGGACTGGCATCAACAATTAGCAGGTTTAGGAATTTTGTATGAGCGAAAACGTAATGGTAGTATTTTTAAAATAAAAACTGATGATCAACAGTCTCTGACGTTTAAGGCTTCTTTATTTTGCAATAAACAAGTCACATTAAAGAATTTGGAAAAATGTTGGGGTGAGTTTACGCCCCATCATTTCGATCAGATAAAAATTTCTAAGCTCAAATTTAATAAAACAGCTCAGCACAAATGGCATGAATCATCGACAATATCTGCTTATCATTTATTCCAAAGTGAAGACTTTCTAGTGAAAGAACTTCATAGCGCTTATCTCAATATGAAATCAACTAAAGATCTTTATAGCCAGAGACGTCGATCTAAATATCAGGATATCAGCTTCGAGAATGAACTTTATAAATACAATAAATCTTCTTTTTTAAAGCAACATCAAAAGAAATTTCCAGAACAGTCTACTGATACCATTTATACCCTATTGCATTATCAGCATCAGGCAGAACAACTGACCACCAGAGCTGAAATTAGAAAAGTATTTCTTTCCCAAAATCAAAATTTAAGCCAACAGACCTCTGAAAAGCTATTTGATCAAAATTTTTTGTCTAGAAACTTTGATTCAACCCAAATTACCTCTTATGCTGATTTTTTAAGATTTGTTTCACCAACTAATCCCCTATTGATACAACAACAATTTCTATTCGATCAACGTCAGTCTAAGAATTTTATTTATCAAGAAGATCCAGATATCAAGACTGCCAAAATATTATTTGATTCGGAAGATCATAAAGAGCCTATTGGGATTCAAAATAGATATGGGATTCTGGTCTTTAGTAATTATTCAATCACCCGATTACAGCAATGTATAAAGAATTTACATCCCGAGCATGAAGTATCAGTTCGAGGATCATCAGATTTTAAAAACTTATTTAAAATGCTGTCCCAACATAAATCCAATGAAATTCAAGATACAAACAAAAGTAGAACTCTGCCTGCTCTCTCAGAATTATCATTAGAGCAACTCCAAATTGGCTTCAAGCAACTCTATCAACATTTTAAGACAACAGGCGAATGCCAAAGCACAGCACTGATCAAAACTGGTTTACTTCTGAACTGTTGTGGCATCAATATGAGCCAGCTCACATCTATTTTAGCAACATGTATTCAAAAGCATCAATTGCCTCAGCTTAATCAAGACGATCAGAGTATCTTGATACAAAGGCTGCATAACCTGATCTATACACAAGCTTCAAAATTAAATAAAAAATATTTCAACTCAAATGACATTGAGCAAACCTGGCAATTATATTTTTCTTTACAGCATCAGCCTATGATCAACGAAAAATGCCATACCCTTGTTATAACCAACGATGCTTCGCAACATTTGAAAGACCTCGCACTTATACCTAAAAATCAAGTGAACAAATCCTATCAACAGACAGAATCTTTATCTGAACTAGATTACTTACAGATGTTTGAGTTTTACGAATACAGCAGAAAAGCTAAGCTACAAAAACAACAGGAATTAGAGCGGAATAATATCTTCACGATGCCAAAAGAAACATTGAAAGATTCTGATCAAATTTTACAGTCAGCCTCCCCTATTAAAAAATATCGTATCGAATACAGATTTGGAGAAACATTTTATATCGATCAAGAGAAAGTCGCTTTTTTTGAAAGTAAAAACTCTGAAAATATTACTGTACTGAGCCAACAACGTGACCATATTCACGATGCCTTATTATTAGCTAGAGATAAGTTTGGTGTTGTATTGGTCTCTGGTACAGATGACTTTAAAAGACAGGTGCAAGAAATTGCACGTGCAACAAATATAAGAATCGAATTTGACCACCCATTAGTAATAGATCGTCAAGTTGAAAGCTCAGCGAATGACAAGATAGCTCACAATATTGTGCACCAAATAAATGAACACAAGACTGTTATTCCTAATTCCCCTCCAACATCACCAACTATAGAAGATCAAACAGCCCCTATCGATAAAGAAAAGTCTATAACATTAGACGAAAACTCTAAGAGCCTAAACCGTACCAGTGATAGCTATGATTTTGGTTTCTAGTCCTTCAAATTAATTTTTTATAAATTCTGATAGAAGATAAAAAAATGCTAAAAAAAACTAGATTTTTCATCTTTTCCGAGCTATAAATATCAGTAGCCCTTAGGTTGAGAGATAAAACTAGGTGGTTAGCTATAATTAAGTATAGCGGGAGAAAGTCACTCTTACTTAAAGACATGAAAGGATAACTCGTTTTTTACGTGTTTTTCGTGTGCTTTAAATAAGGTTAAATAGTGAAATCTTCGCAACTATACAATACATTTCTTCTTAATATTCTTCATAAATTGGTTCACAATTCATCGGATAGCTTTACTGTCTCTTTTATTAATATAAATAATTCTACGATGTTAGAAATATTTTGTGACTCCCTTCTTTCATTTCATTTTTTTGGATACAAGTATATCCATAATAAATACTATAAAGTTCATAATGGTTTAATTTTTAGCTACACTGTAGACCACGGAAAAAAAATTATTACGTTTAAATGTGATTTGAAAAAAGAAATATCTGGGTTAGACCTAATCACTAAAAAATTGTATTTAAATCGAATATTATTCAATAGCAATTAAAATTAAAAATAGTCAAATTAATACTGAAAAGTTAATTTAACTATTTTTTCGTTATTTTTTTTGTAAGCATCCGCTGAACACACCTTATGAATTCATCCTATAAGCCTTAATTTAGTCCCCACTTAAAAACAAGTGGGGACTAAAATTTATGACTACAAATCACCAGACATCCACCGCATCTCTTGCGAAAACGAAGAACATACGTTGTGGTAGCCCATGAATTAACAGTGGCATAAATCTAAAAATTAAATTTTAATATATTATGAAGTTATGAAGTTATGAAGTTATGAAGTTATGAAGTTATGAAGTTATGAAGTTATGAAGTTATGAAGTTATGAAGTTATGAAGTTATGAAGTTATGAAGTTATGAAGTTAGGTTATTTAATCTTATAGATTAAATAACCTGTTCCCTTCTCATTTTATTTAAAACTTTTATCAACTAGTTGCTTAAAATCTTCTAAATTCTGCTCTGCCAGTGATTCTAAAGCTATTCTTACAATACTAGATCTGTTAACACGAGCATTATTACTTTTGATAATTAACTCATCGATTAACTCACTTAATTCTTGATTTAAAGAAAAGGTACAACGAACGAATTTCTTTTGTGAAACTTCTAGGTCCTTAACTCTTTTATCAGCTCCAGATATAAAGTTTTCAACCAGTTTATCTTGATCCGAAAGATCGTCAGTTTTCTTTTTTAAACCGCTAAGACCTGCCATAATTACACTCCTAAAAACTCTTGAGCTATCCCTTCAATCTCTGCTTTTGCCTTTGGATCACTTGTTACTTCAAAAACAGATAAGCCATTTTCATCTGCATCATCATAAACATTTCGGTTTGTCGTGATTTGGTCTAAGGCTTTTATTCCAAACGATACACAGGCTTCTTTAGCATCTAAAATTCGCTGTACTTGTGACGGTAATGTTGGGCATTGTGTAATGATTGCTCTGGCATTCAAATCTGGATTTACTGCTCGTGCCAGTTTTAATACTTGTTCCATATGATCCAAAGTCTTTAGATCTCTACGTTTAGGTCTAAAAGGCAATAGCATATGTGTTGCTATAGTCATAGCAGAGCGCAATGCTTCTGAATCTTGCCCACCAGCATCAATGATAATATCTTCATATCTTTTTGATAAATCTTTTAAAACTTGACGAATATTGCCTGAAGCTTGTACAGATGGGATATTTTTCAAATCCTCATTCTCATCACGTTCTTTAATCCAGTCAGTTGTTGTACCTTGAGGATCTGCATCTAGAAGCAGAACATCTCTATTCTTTTTTTGTAAATAAACCGCTAAGTTTTGTGCAAGGCAGCTTTTACCAGCTCCGCCTTTTTCACCACCTACTAAAATAATCATAAGTTATGTAAGTTACGTAATTTCGTTAAAAACAATGTACAAGTTTCAATCTCCTGAATCAACTATTGTGAAAAATAAAGTTAAAAAATAAAGTTATCCACAAGTAATGCTCTTTTTTAATTTTATATATATTTTTAAATTTATATTTATAGAACCTTTGTATGCCTTATGTAGTCTAGTTCTCAGAGGATTTATATGGACGTTTTCCTGACAATAAGTGGACATTTTCCTTTATTTAAATAGACGTTTTCCTGACAATAAGTGGACATTTTCCTTTATTTAAATAGACGTTTTCCTGACATAAATGGACATTTTCCTGATATAGATAAGACTTCTTGCGTTGGTCAAAATTTAAACATCTTAAAGCTACATTTAATAAGGTCTTAGCCAATTCAAAAATTAGGGTATTACCCATACTTTCGCAAGATGTTTATAGATATTCCATTAATGGTCATTAAGTGTTAATGTCAATTAATGATATTTGTTTCTCTAATCACAATATGGCAAATCTAATTTATAAAGATAATAACTTGATTGAAGCATCTTATGCGTTGACTTTGTCTGAACAACGCTTAATTTTAGTTGCGATTATTGCAGCTAGGGAAATTGAAAAAGAGCTTACATCGGATACCTTGCTAACAATACATGCATCTGAATACATGAAGCACTTTAATTTGGGTCGTCAAGCGGCCTATGAGGCTCTTCAGGGAGCGTGTGATAACTTGTTTGAACGTAGACTCACCTATAAGGCTATAGATCCTGTTACAGGTAAGCAAGCGGTCTACAAAAGCCGTTGGGTATCAAAAGTTGGCTATGTTAAAGAAGCTGCATGCGCTCAACTAATTTTTGCTCCTGATATTTTACAGCTTTTTGTAAAACTTGAAGAAAAATTTACCCGTTATGAATTAAAGCAAATTTCTCAATTATCTAGCGTATACGCTATACGGCTGTATGAACTTTTGATTAGATGGCGTAGCAAAGGTAAGCTATATATTAGTATGGTTGAATTGCGTGATAAGTTAGGTTTACTTGAAAATGAATATAAAACCATGGGCGATTTTAAAAAGCGTGTATTGACGGTTGCCATAGATCAAATTAATAAACTTACTGATATCGATGTAAGTTATGAGCAGAAAAAAGAAGGAAGAACAATTACACATATCGAATTTTCTTTTAATCAAAAAGCTTCCTTAATTGTTAGTGATAAGGTACTGGAACCGACATATCAGTTGACACCAAAACAATCTATATTTTTCGCTCAAAAATTGTGTGACCTTATCAAATATCCCGAATTCGGGGGAAAATATGCCAATGTAGGTGAGGAGATCGAAGCCTTTAAAGAAAGGATTTCACTTGAACTTCTCGACCCTGAAAAGGTAAAAAAGTATTATCCTGATTTGTTAAAAGTAGGCTATAAAGAAAAATATAAATCAGAAAAGTTATCATAATCTGAATAATAGAAATTCTTATTTTGAACACTACTAACCTATAGGAAAAAATTTAGTCTACCTTGGTAACCCTAGTTCTATAATTTGGTCTTTATTGAGAAGTGTCCATTTTAATTGGATTGGAAGGCTATTGCATGAATGGTTAGCAGCTGATCTATAAGGAATATTAAATTATAAAGTTACATAACTTACACAACTTACACAACTTATGAACTTGTGTAATCCTGAAGAGAGTGATGAGATGGAAACCTTTCCCGGTCATGCTTGTCAGGGATTTTTCCATATATGGAAGTTCAGTGCTGAAAACGAAGGATCCATCTAATGAGAAGAACTGCCCGGGATTAATCTTCCAGGAATATAAAATTATAAAGTTTCATAACTTGTGAACTTATAAACTTACATAACTTATGAGCTTATGTAATCCTGAAGAGAGTGATGAGATGGAAACCTTTCCCGGTCATGCTTGTCAGGGATTTGTCCATATATGGAAGTTCAGTGCTGAAAACGAAGGATCCATCTAATGAGAAGAACTGCCCGGGATTAACCTTCCAGGAATATAAAATTATAAAGTTGCATAACTTACGTAACTTATGAAATTATGTAATCCTGAAGAGAGTGATGAGATGGAAACCTTTCCTGGTTATGCTTGT
>NZ_VOYQ01000032.1:0-7954 GCF_013420195.1 Acinetobacter sp. YH01024 | reverse complement strand
TGAGGATCAGAAAGCTTGTTTGAATCGATGTATTTCATCCGCAGATTATGCACGAATGCTAAGAAATCCGGAGTGCAAATATTAACCAAAAAGAAGATCGTTTTTTGATTTATGAAAGAGATCTATTAAACCAACGTAAATCTGCGCGGTTGGCTTCTGGATTATCTGAGATTTGAATGTTTTCACCATGGCTGATATCCAATTGGACAATTCCTAGACGCTTTCTTTCCATGCGGCCATACATGGTTCCTAAGAAGTACAACCAGCCGATGGCAAATAACATCGGTAAAACCATCGGAACAAATACATCACTTGGGTCGACATGAAGCGCGCTGGCGGCGCGGGCAGTAGGCCCACCCCAAGGTGTAAGATTCATAATTCCACTAGAGAGCATAATCAAACATGCCATAATCAATGGGCTCATACCTAAGCGCTTATAGAGTGGCAGCATGGCCGCAACACAGATCATATAGGTTGTAGAACCATCTCCATCCAAAGAGACAATTAACGTCAGGGTAATGGTTCCAAGAACGACTTTTAAGGGATCACCTTTGACCATTTTTAAAATAAATTTCACCGAAGGGTCGAACAAACCTGTATCAATCATGATGGCAAAATACAGAATCGCAAAAAGCAGCATGATGCCAGTCGGTGCAAGTTTTTTTACACCTTCAATCATCATGTCGCCAATTTCATTTATTTGTATGTGTGACAAGCTGTCAAAATAAAAACCAAGTAACCACGCAATCAAGGCAAAAAGTAGGGGAATTAAAGTCAGAGCAACAAGTGGGCTTAAGCGTTTCGACATGATCAAATACATAAAGCACAAGATCATGCCCAAACCGAGTACGGTTAACATGGTTCATTCCTTTGAAATATAAAGCTGTTTTTAAATCCAAGGGCAGAGCATAAAGAGAAATTTCATCAGTCAAAACAAAGGTGAGAAAATGTGAAATACATCACTATTTTAATAAGAAATAGTCATTAATAATGAAGGTATTAAGGAAGGGTGGTTTTTCGATTTATTTTAATTTTTATTCAAAAAATGTGGTCTGTTTACATTTATTCAACATCAGTAGAGAACTGTAAGTGCTGTGCAGATACAGTTTGATTACAACAAATGCGCTTAAGCAAAAATAGACAATAGGGTCCGAATCGGCCAACTAAAAAATCGGAACCAAAATATTAAGGGATTATAAAAAAACAGACCAAACCGCATGGTTTCGTCATAGCGTTGTCGACCGCGTTCATAGGGATAAGGCGTTAAAAACCACGCAGTGGCGATCAGTGTAACACCGACCAATAGAAATAAAGGTTGAGGATGAGCTTTAAAAAAATAATAGATCAGATAAGCCCCAGTATAAAAACTAAAGCAAGTCAAAATCGCTTTAAGTGAAAAAGACATCTTCGTATTCCATCGTATTTATATTTTATTGTTTTAGAAAAAAGAAGAATCGAATTAATCCGATTCTTCTGGTGTATCAAGTTCAGTTTCAGCCTGTTGTAAGCGGGTCACTAATAATTGGTCAATTTTAAAGTGGTCTACATCCACAACTTCAAATTTGTAGCCATGATAAGTAACAAAGTCAGCTGGACGTGGAATTTTACGCAGTTTAAACATCATAAAGCCCGCAAGGGTTTCATAGTTTTCTTCATCGGGCATTTCATCTAAAGCGAGGGCATGCTTTAAATCTTCAATTGGTGTACTGCCATCGATAAGCCAAGAATCCGCATCACGTTTAATAATTTGTTGTTCTGCTTCAATCGGTGTTACCCAGTCGCCCATCACGGTAATCATAATGTCGGAGAGGGTAATAACGCCGACAACCAACGCATATTCGTTAATTACAACGGCAAATTTTTCTTTGGTTGAACGGAAACGATCGAGTAATTCGGACAGTGTTAAAGTATCTGGAATCGTGAGGACATTACGAATGGTATTTTCGTTGAGCTGTAAAAGTGACTGATTGTTGAGGATTCGAACCAAAATATCTTTGGCATCTACATAGCCAATCACGTCATCAATATTTTCACTACAGACCAAAAACTTCGAATATGGAAATTCAGCGAGTTTTTGACGAATACTGGCTTCTGATTCTTTTAGGGTAAAGTACACCACATTTTCACGTGTAGTCATACTTGAAGGGACATTACGTTCTTCCAGTTCAAATACGTTTTCAATAAAGTGGTGTTCTTGCTTTTGTAGTACACCAGCTTGAGCACCGGCATCCATCACGGCTGAAATATCGTCAAAGGTAATATTGTCATCACGTGTTGTATTCACTTTGAATAAACGAAACAACAAATTGGCAATGGCATTAATCACCCACGCCATTGGCTTACATACCTTAATAAAGATTTGAATCGGGTCTACAACAGCGACGGCAATTTTTTCAGGTGCGATCATCGCCAAACGTTTTGGCATCAAATCAGCAAATAGAATGAATAAGGAGGTGACTAAGGTAAACGACAGGGTGAATCCTATGGTTTCAGTCCACGGGCCCTGATAAAAACGGGTCACTAAGGTTATGAAATAAGGACGAAATGCACCTTCACCCAAAATACCGCCGAGAATTGCCACGGCATTTAAGCCAATTTGTGATGCGGCGAAAAAGTCTGCTGAGTTAGCTTGTAAGTCAAGCACACGTTGTGCACGTGAATCTCCAGATTCAGCCAAAATTTTAAGCTTTACTTTTCGTGCACCCGCAAGGGCAATTTCTGTTAAGGATAGAAAACCCGCACCGACGATCAGGAGAATAATAATGACAATATTTTGGAAAAGGCTCACGAATACACCTGTTTGTGATTCATTCTATTTTTCTGTATTTCTAACACAAAAATGGGCAAGGTAGTAGTCTTAACTACTACCTATATAGTGACAGTATACGTTTGAATTAATAAGGAATTAAAGAGTTAATTACTGATACTGTGAAAACTGAGAGTTATTCATTAAGTATTCGCGGTTTTCTTCTTCAATCATTTGACGTGCAACATACAAAATAAGTTGACGTAACCAGCGATGAGCAGGGTGATGATGAAGTAACGGACACCACGCCATTTTTAATTCAAATTCAGGAATATAGAATGGAGGATCACGAAGTAATAGGTTTTGACTTTTAGCTTGAAGGCGAGCAATACGGCTTGGCAGAGTCGCAACTAAGTCAACATTCGATGCCAATAAGCCTGGCATTTGATAATGACGGGTGAAAACTGAAATTTTACGTTTTTGGCCAATACGTTCTAAGGCTTGATCAATCCAACCTAGACCCGCTTGTTTTTCAGGATTGACACCAAAACCAACACCCATACCTGTTTTAGACACCCAAATGTGTTGTGCATCTAGATAACTTTTCAGGTTTAAGTTATTTGCAGCAGGGTGCTTGGCATTTAAAAGGCATGAAAAACTGTCACGCCAGACCAAAACTTGGTGGAAACTTTGCGGAATTTCATTAAAGCGGTTAATCGCCAAGTCGACTTTACCTTGTTCCATATCTCGATAAGACACATCACTTGGTGTTAAAAAGTCCAGAACCACATTGGGTGCTTCGGAGCGCAAAGCTTTTACTAGGCGCGGTACCAGTGTTGCTTCAGCATAATCTGAAGTCATGATGCGGAAGACACGATTTGAAGTGTAAGGTCGGAACTCGGTACGGGGTTCCAAAATCATCGAAAGGTCAGAAAGTGCATCACGGATACGTGGCTGTAATTCAAGTGCACGTTCTGTAGGTGTCATACCTTCTGAAGAACGAATAAGAAGTGGATCATTAAATAAGTTGCGTAGACGACGTAAAATATTACTCATCGCAGGCTGAGTTACACCCAGTTGCTCGGCAGCACGAGTCACATTTTTTTCACGAAGTAGTACATCAAGATAAATTAATAGATTGAGATCGACCCGCTCCAGATTCATAAAATAAATACCGACAATAAAATCATGAAATTTATCTGATTATGCCATAACTACTAAGGCTTGTGTAAAAAATGGATGAAAAAATGACGTGTACTTTGTACTAAAAATCGGCAGTTTTAAGACAAATTTGCTGAAGTGCCAGCATATATTATCTTAAATACTTATTACCTGTTTAGACCGATATTTTTAAGTAAATGAAATAAAAATACGGAGCAATCTTGTTTATGCGAAGTGATATTCATAAAACAAAAAAATTAGATGAAATATCTCATTTGTATGATCATTTGAAGACGGAATAACCGAGTATTTAGCTCGGTAAATTTGGGCAAAAATGGCGTAAAAAATGCTGTTTTTTTTAAAAGTGAATGCTCAGTCGACTTAAGTCTAATGAAGAATAATTCATCAAAATGTTTGAAAAATAGACAAGAAAATTAGCAAAATATATTAATAAAAGTATTTAAATACAAATACTTATGAATATTGGTTAATTATTATAATACGACTTTAATCTACATATTTTTTAAATAAATACCGAAAATTAATGCAGAATATTGGATTAATTTTTTTAGTCAATCTACTCTGTGTCTATCGCAACGAAGTGTTCTAAATCTGAACAATCATTCGAGGGTATGATTTTAGCCTTACGTTGCAGAAAAATCCTAATATTATTACAGGAACATATCATGTCTACATACTTAACAGCGATTGATGCAATCCGTGAATTAAAAGCAAAATTCGGAAGCACTTGGCGCGATATTAGCCCAGAAGATGCTGCACGTATGCAAATGCAAAACCGTTTCAAAACTGGTTTAGACATTGCGAAATATACAGCTGCTATTATGCGTCGTGATATGGCTGCTTATGATGCTGATTCTAGCAAATACACTCAATCATTAGGTTGCTGGCACGGTTTCATCGCACAACAAAAAATGATTGCGAACAAAAAATACTTCGGTACAACTGAACGTCGCTATATCTACCTTTCAGGTTGGATGGTTGCAGCTCTTCGTTCAGAATTCGGTCCACTTCCTGACCAATCTATGCACGAAAAAACTTCAGTACCTGCATTGATCGAAGAAATCTACACTTTCCTACGTCAAGCTGACGCGAAAGAATTAAACGACTTGTTCCGTGCGCTTAAAAAAGCAAACGAAGCTGGTGATACTGCTAAAGCTGCTGAAATCACTGCTCAAATCGACGGTTTCCAAACTCACGTTGTGCCAATTATTGCTGACATCGACGCTGGTTTCGGTAACGAAGAAGCGACTTACTTACTAGCTAAGAAAATGATCGAAGCGGGTGCTTGTGCACTTCAAATCGAAAACCAAGTATCTGACGCTAAACAATGTGGTCACCAAGCTGGTAAAGTTACAGTTCCACACGAAGACTTCATCGCGAAAATCCACGCTCTTCGCTATGCATTCTTAGAAATGGGTCTTGATGACGGTATCATCGTTGCTCGTACTGACTCTGAAGGCGCTGACTTGACTCAAAAAATCCCAGTGGTTAAAGAGCCAGGCGACATCGCTTCTCAATACATCAGCTACTTAGACACAACTGAAATTGACATTTCAGAAGCTCAAGAAGACGAAATCCTAATCAAGCGTAACGGTAAACTTCACCGTCCAAAACGTCTTGCTTCTGGCTTGTACCAGTTCCGTCCAGACACGCAAATTGACCGCGTTGTACTTGACTGTGTATCTAGCCTTCAAAATGGTGCTGACCTTCTTTGGATCGAAACTGCGACTCCAAACGTTGAAGAAATCGCTCACATGGTTAACCGTGTTAAAGAAACAGTTCCAAATGCGAAACTTGTTTATAACAACTCGCCTTCATTCAACTGGACTTTAAACTTCCGTCAACAAGCTTACGACCGTTGGGTTGCTGAAGGTAAAGACGTTTCTGCTTACGACCGTGCTAAACTAATGAGCGCTGAATACGATAACTCTGAATTAGCTGCTGAAGCTGACGAAAAAGTTCGTACGTTCCAAGCTGATGCTTCTCGTGAAGCGGGCGTGTTCCATCACTTGATCACACTTCCGACTTACCATACAGCTGCTCTTTCTACTCACGAGCTTGCTCAAGGTTACTTCGGCGACCAAGGTATGCTTGCTTATGTAGCTGGCGTTCAACGTAAAGAAATCCGCGGTACGATTTCTTGTGTTAAACACCAAGCAATGGCTGGTTCTGACATCGGTGACGACCACAAAGAAATCTTCGCTGGTGACAACGCGCTTAAAGCGGGTGACGATGCGAAAAACACAATGAACCAATTCGCTGCTCACTAAGCATTGAACTGATTCGAAAAAAAGCCCAGCGAAAGCTGGGTTTTTTTATGGCTTTAAAATCTTCTTAAATTCATTTATTGAAGTGTGTCGATATAAAA
This sequence comes from Acinetobacter sp. YH01024, assembly GCF_013420195.1. NCBI lineage: Bacteria > Pseudomonadati > Pseudomonadota > Gammaproteobacteria > Moraxellales > Moraxellaceae > Acinetobacter > Acinetobacter sp. YH01024. The sequence goes on along the minus strand of NZ_VOYQ01000032.1, from coordinate 1,658 downwards.
AAGCAGGGCATAACCCTGCAAATAGAGTGAGACAGCCTTTATTTAAGGCAAAAGGATAATAAACCAAGTAAAAAAGATAATTGCTAAAGCAACGAATTGAGCGGCACTCCCCATATCTTTTGCAATTTTAGAAAGTGGATGCTTGTCTAAAGATACGCGGTCGACAACGGCTTCAATGGCAGAATTGAATAACTCAACTATCAAGGCAAATAAGCACACCACTACCATAAGGGCATGTTCAGCACGACTCACATCGAGAAAATAACTGGTAGGAATAAGCACAATATTCATCCAGACAATTTGTCGAAATGCAGCTTCATTTTGATAAGCAGCTTTGAATCCGTCGAGGGAATATTGCGTTGCATTTAAAATTCGTTTAAATCCAGATTTGCCTTTAAACGGGGAAATTTCACTCATAGCACTGTACAGACGTATAGATTTAAAAACTGGCGAAAATATAGCATGCCAAGCTTAAAGTTTTCTTGCATTCAGTTTTTATTTTATTGGGCCTAAAAATTTAAGGGGATTTACATAAGCCTGTATCAAGTTAGTGCTATGTTTATTCATTATTAGACTTAAAATCTGCCTGAATTTCAGGCACAATACAGGCGTTTAAATTTTTTAATTTTAAAGCCTTTGCTTCATTGCATGAAATAATAAAAGTGATATAGGTCAACAATGAAAAACTTTAGTTTTGCTGTGCTTGCAGCAACACTTTTAACCAGCCAGTTTGTCAGTGCAGAGCCGGCATTTATTCAAACGGAAATCAAAACGAATGTGACTCAGCCCGTGGGATTTTATTCTTTCCAAGTGGGTGCGTATAAAGTCATTGCTTTAAAAGATGGGACACTCGAATTAAGTCCTGATTTGTTTAAACAAAACTTAACTCCAGAAGAAGTCAGTGCCTTATTTCAAAAGCTTGCGGTTGATCAGAGCAAAGGCATACAAACCAGTGTCAATGCCTACCTGATTGATGATGGACAAGGCGGCATCAGTCTTGTCGATAGTGGTGCAGCCAGTTGTTTTGGTCCGAACTTAGGTTCTATTGCACAAAATATTGAAGCAGCTGGCTATAAGCTTAATCGTGTACGCAGTGTATTCTTAACCCATTTACATCCAGATCATGCATGTGGCATTGCGAAACAAGGCAAGGCCGTGTTTCCAAATGCAACGGTTTACGTCAATGAACAAGAAAGTCAGTATTGGTTAAGTGAAAACACCGTTGACACTTTAGCTGCCGAAAAACGTGACGGTTATTTAGCAACTGTTGCAAAAATTAAAGCTGCGATTGCGCCTTATCAGACCATGCGGAGTTTTAAGACCTTTAGCGTTGGTTCGGTGATTAATGGTTTAGAGGTTTTACCGAGTGTTGGACATACACCGGGGCATTATTCTTTTATCTTAAAATCACAAGCTAAAAGTTTTGCTATCCTCGGCGATGTGGTTCATTCCTATCATTTACAGTTTGAACAACCCAAGTTATCTGTCGATTTTGATGTCGATCCGGTCAAAGCCAGTGAAACTCGTTTAGCAATTTTTAAACGTTTTGCTCAAGAGCAAACCTTCGTTGCATTTGCACATTTACCATTTCCGGGTATTGGTAAAATTAGTGAAATGAATGATGGTCAGTTCCGTTGGAACCCGCTAAATTTAGCTCC
>NZ_VOYQ01000025.1:0-34792 GCF_013420195.1 Acinetobacter sp. YH01024 | reverse complement strand
TGACTAGGCACGTGGCTCTCACTTGTGGGTAAGGTGCTACAGCAGTTTTACCTTTAGATGAGCCAAAATGATTAAAGTTCTCTTCGGTCAGCGGCATAGACCAAACCACCCCATCAACAGCACATATGCTAAGTCCTTGAAAGTTTGAATATTGTTGCTGTGTTTCATCAAACCATGCTTGGCTGAGTAGAGAGAACAAGGTAGCTAAAGGTTCTCGACCTAAACGTTGTCGTGCTTGGACAGCTGCACTAGGAACACAATATTCTGTTGTACCGAACACGAGTTTTAATTGCTCTACAACATAACTGATGGGTTGATTTCGAAACAAGGCAAGTCCAATAACGAGCCACACCACGTGCTCAGCAGGTAATTTTCTCCTTCTGATCGATGCCTTACCTGTTTGATAAAGGCTTGTTTCAATCCAGTTTAAGTCAATAAGTTCACGAAAATGGCTGAGTGAAGGGAGAGAATGTTCAAGGGTAGATTCTAAATGTTCAGATAAAGACATAAAAAAATGAGCGTATTTACATACACTCATTTTTACTACATTTTTCTAAAATTTGCTTAACTGACTGGCATTACTGCACATGCAGGGCTTTTTCATGGGGTTAAGCAAATTTTTAGCTGATCAAAATCACGCCCACCACAGACTGATTAATACGCCTGTTACGACAAAGCCCAAGATGGTACTCATCAACAAAGGCGTTAAGGTCTTTTCATTTAAGCCATACACTTGTCCTAGCATGGCAAAAATCGTCGGCATCGGCAATGCGGCAATAATCGTCCCTGCATATAACATCTCTTGGCTGACATCGGTCAAATAGCGTAAGCCTAAATAAGTCAGTAAAGGCATCACCAAGTTGCTTGAAATCACCAAATAGAAGCTCTGAGCATTCACACACTTTAAGCTCATACCGACAATTCCCCCACCAATTGCAAACAGCGCCAATGGTGAAGCTGTTTGACCTAACATCGCCAGTACATCATTGATTTGATGTGGCAAACGGATTTGGAAAATTGCAAATCCAATCCCTAACATTACCCCTGCAAAGAGTGGATTTTTTAACAGGGTAAATAAGGTATTTTTGATGATGTCGCCAATATTGGCTTTTTGCTGTGAACTTCCTAATTGCGCAAGGACCAGTACCGTTGGAATCAGTAGCACACTTTCAATAATGACGATTAGTGAGGTATAGGTCATCGCATTTTGACCGACCAACAAGCTTAGCACTGCAGTGCCAATTAAACCTGTATTTGACATACCAGCGCCTAGTGACAGTACCGCTGTTTGCGACATATTATTTTTAAAATGTGTCGACAATAGCCAATAGGCCATGCCATACAATAAAAATGTGACTCCGGTATAAACAAAGAAATAGCCGGGATACCAAATTTGATGCAAATCTTTAGAAGCTAATGACTGAAAAAACAAAGTCGGCAATGCAATCTTAATCACAAATGCGCCAATGGTTCCGACCTGTTCTTTACTCAATAAACTGCATTTTACAGACAGATATCCCAAGGCCAAAAGAAAAAAGATTGGACCAATCACCTCAAAGACCATACGAAATATCCTGTGTAATAGACTCTGCCATCCACACCCTCAACCTGAGAGTGTAGATCGGACCGCTATAAATTTTGAAAATTAGAAAGCCGTAAATTGACTTCTTTGTGCATGCGGTTGACAGCGTAAATACTGCGGAGAAATTTTTAAATTTTCACCGAGTTCAGCAGCGGCATGCCATGGCCAACGCGGGTCATATTGAATTGCACGAGCAAGACCAATCGCATCTGCCATGCCATATTGTAAGATGCCTTCGGCTTGCATTGCTTCGGTTATTAAACCCACAGCAATGACGGGAACCTGAACGGCTTGCTTTATGGCTTCAGCAAAAGGCACTTGATAACTGGCTTGTAATTGAATTTTTTGCGCAACATCTAAGCCGCCACTAGAAACATGAATATAGGCTGTGCCTAGTTGTGCAAGCGCTTTTGACAAGCCAACAGCCGAGTCTAGATCCCAACTCGGTGCTTCAGTATATTCCATCCAGTCAGTTGCGGAAATACGTACCCCAATTGGATAATCTTCAGGAACGGCATTTTTCATGGCTTGGAACACTTCAAGCGTCAGCCGAATGCGATTTTCCAGACTGCCACCATATTCATCGCTACGCTGATTCGACAATGGCGACATAAATTGATGCAGCAAATAACCATGTGCGGCATGTAGCTCAATTAAGTCAAAGCCTGCATCTACCGCTCGTTTTGCTGAATCGGCAAAGTCTTGAATGATCTGCTGGATTTCTTCTCGGCTTAAAGTATGGGGTGCATGATCTGTGACATTAAAGGGCAACTCACTGGCTGAAACAGTTTGCCATCCTTGAGGATGATCTGGGGGTAATTGTCCACGTCCTGCCCAAGGTTTATCTGTCGATGCCTTACGACCCGCATGTGCCAGTTGGATAGCAAATGGCATAGGTGAAAGTGATTTCACCTTGGCCAATAGTGCCTTCATCTGTGCACGTTGCATATCATTCCAAAGGCCGAGGTCTGCATAGCTAATGCGCCCCTCTGCCTGTACAGCCGTTGCTTCGACGATACAAAGTCCAGCACCTGACAAGGCATAATTCGCCCATTGTTGCTCATGCCAATAGCTTAACTCCCCTTGCTCATTGGCTGAATACTGACACATGGGTGCAATCACGATTCGATTAGTCAGCCCCAATGTTCCAAACTGAATTGGTTGAAATAACAACGCCACATTACTCTCCTTTTAGAAGGCTTTGGTCACACTTAATCCTGCACTCCAATTCAAACCATCAGCAGGCTCATAATAACGATAGACGCCTTGTGATCCTGATGTATTGACGATAACTGAACCCACATAGTCTTCATCAAAAAGATTATCTATTCGTGCATAGCTACGTACTTTCCAATCATTGTTTTTCCACAAATAGCCAACATTAACAGACGTCACGCTATAGCTTGGAGCTGTTTCAGAATTAGCATCATTGGCATAAATCTTGTCCATATAACGCACTTCAACACCCGCATTAAAACCCGCTTCAGGTTGCCATCCTAGCGCAGCATAAGCTTGGTTCTTTGCAATACCTGGGATGTAATTACCCTTTTCAATTGCTATACCATCAGAATTTGAATAGGGAGAATCAAATTTTGCATCAATATAGCTATAACTCGCTTGTGCAGTTAAATCGTTCCAAAGCTTATGTTGCCAAGAAAACTCAATACCTTTTCTCAAGGTTTGATCGGCATTTTTATAAACTGTGCGACCTGCATCACTCAGGTATGAAACAATATCATCATGCGTTTTTGTATAAAAACCTGCCAAAGTGAATAAACCATAATCATTTTGCGCCTTAAAGCCTAACTCATAGTTATCACTTGAAGATGGATCTAAATCATTATTTATTCCGCCGATGATTTGACTCGGTTCAACTGGATCTAAACGGTAGGCACTTTCTGTAAATGTCGGTGTTTCAAAACCTTTGGCAAAACTGATATAACTCGTCAAATCAGGAGTAATTTCCCAAGATAATGCCGCTGATGGTAAAAATTTATCATACTTATTTTTACCACTATCATCACCATTAGCTAAATAGCGATCTTTAGATTCATAACGAACATTGCTATAACGCAAGCCAGTGTCTAATCGAACTGTAGGTAAAAATTGCCACGAAGCTTGTAAATAAGGATCTATATTCCAAAGGGTATTATTTTCTTCTCGGCGTAAATTTCCCTTATGACCAAAATCATAATCTGTTGCAGAAGTATTAACAGAAGTTCTTTTGAAATTTTCATAACCACGTCGTTCTTCATCCATTTGATCAACAGCCAAGCCTAAGCTAAGACGTGTATTTGGTAATAAATCCTTACCAGTCCAACGGAAATCTGCTCCATAATAATCCCTATCAAAATCAATCACCCCACCTGCATGCTCGGGATTTCTTTGCACAGTATTTGGAATACCTTGATACTGAGTGACTTCACGATGTCCTACATAACCCATTACATAAATTTCATGACGATCATTGATTGGTTTAGTCCAAGTTAAACCTGTTTGTGTTTGTTGAATATCTTTACGTACATCATATTTAAAAACATTTGCTTGAACTTGCTTAGGATTTTCTTTCCATTCTTGTTGACTCAACCCTTGCGGATCCTCGGCATTGATATCCACATGATTCACAATCCAATTGACCTTAGAACCATCATCCAGATCCCAAGTCAGTTTTGCATTGCTAAGTACTTTATTTGCGGCACTATGATCACGGTAACCATCGGTTTCAAAATAAGAAGAACTCATGACATAGTTAGGCTCATTGGCCTGTTCTGAGCCACCTTGCAACACAATGTCAGCACGGCTTTTATTATGACTGCCGCCTGAATAGCCGAGTTCGATCGAGTCTTTTCCAGTACCTTGTTTGGTCGTTGTTAAAATCGCTCCACCCGAAGAGTTACCGTATAAAGAGGAAAATGGCCCGCCCAACACTTCGATATGATTTAAGCTACTCATATCGATATTTGATGTCTGTCCCTGACCATCCGGCATGGTCGCAGGGATTCCATCAACATATAAACGGATACCACGCACACCAAATGTTGAACGTGCGCCAAAGCCTCGCATAGACAGTTGCAAGTCTTGTGCATAGTTTTCACGGTTATTCAGTTGTAGTCCGGGCACACCTTTTAAGGTTTCAGACAGATTCACACCCGTATTGTTATTATTTTCAGCTTGCTGTACACGGTATACCGATGCAGGTGTTTTTAACCACGTGGTATTGGTTCGTGGTGCTTCAATGGTAATCTCAGGAAGTAAAACAGGTTCCGTAGAACCTGTTTCTGCATACAGCTGTTGGCTAATACATGCCGTCAGGCAAAGTAAATGTGTCTTAAATGATGTGACGTTAAATTTACTTTGCATAGAGCACCTATTTTGACATTAGAAGATTACCTTAGAGCTTAAACCAATTAGGAAAGCATCATCAACTCGATTCGTTGAACCTGGATTAATAACATATTGAAGGTTCGGACGTAGCATCAACCATTTGGTCGGGTTGTAGCTATAGTTCAACTCGATGTTGTATTCCGCACTCGCATCATATACTGGACGTGAATCTGCGAAGCGGTCATTTACATGCACACGGTTAACTGCTAAACCCAAAATATCATTTGGCTGGCTATCCACCAGACCAATATATTTCAGACCGATTTGTTGTGAGTTATCTACTTTGTTGGTATCACGATCATGCCAGGTAAAGTTAGCAAATGAATGCAGACCTTGGCGGCCATTACCAGTTGAAGTCAACTGTTGTTCTACGGCTAACCAGCCGGCAAAGGTACGATTTTTACCATCAACACCTACGCCATTTACTGTACCTTTAGCGACATCATACTGATTCTCTGCATCATCAGCCGTGTTATACATACCACCAACACGGTAGCTACCCGGTAAACCATTCACAAAGTTCTTCGGTGTCCAGATCACTTCTGCCGGAATAGTTACGCCATCAGCATTGTCTGTATCTAGGTTCCAACCGTGACGCTCTAACGCATTTTCAGGGTTGTATTCATATACACCCACTTGAACAGCAAGTTCTGGGTTAAGTTCTTGTTTAACACGTGCACCCCATTGAGATACTGGCGTATTCATCCAGATGTTACCTTGCCATTTACCCATTTGGGCAGCACAAAATGCTGTACTGGCAAAGTCGCATCCCATCACGTTGAAGTCCATACCTAGACCTAAACGACCTGCTTTAATGCTTAAGCCTTGCTGTTTAAATTGCTTTTCAATAGACAGTTCAGATAAGCGAGTTTTCTGATTACCACGACCAAAATTGGCTTGTGCATTTGCCAATTGAGGAACATCTCCTTGCAAATCACGAACTGAGGTACTTTGACCTTGACGAGCAGTCATCACGGCACGCACAGTCACGCCATCCCAACCTGCGAGTTTTTCCATATCCAGCTGTGTTCCTAACCACAATTGGCTGGCTACCGTTGCTGAATGTCCTGGATTACGACCGCCATCGGCAAGATAGGCAGCATCAGCAGCAATATTGGCCTCAAACTTCACACCTTGTTGTGCAAGTTCGGTACGTTTACCATCCCAATCCCCGAGCATGTACTGACCTTTAGTATCGAATGCTTCTGCGGCGTGAACATGTGTCATGGCTGCTGCAACAAATGCAGGTAGAAGAGCTAGACTGTATTTTTTCATGGTAAAACCTAAATCTGGAGAGAGTCCCTAGACAAGCCTTAAGGCTTGAAATCTAATGTCACAAAAATTACATAATTTTTCACGTTCTATCTCAGCATTATTTTTATCATTCACAAAACTTTAATTTATTAATAAGTGATTTTAAATAAATCTATTGTTATGGAATATTTTTAGTTTTTATTTTTCAATATCTTATATTTTTTAAAAAATTAAATTTTAAAATTCTGATCGCTTGCTTAAACTCATCATCGTGACTTATTGGTTTATTATTCTCACAATTAATAATCAATAACCTGTTCATGCATTCCTCAGACCGCGATGAAACTTGCATTCTGTAGGGCTAGACCCAATAGTATGCATAACTTGAATGACCCATTGCTTCGACCTTTATGCCTGAATTACCAGAAGTAGAAACCACTAAAACCAGTTTATTGCCATTATTGAATGAAAAGATTCTCAAAGTTGAGGTTTTTCAGTCGAGTCTGCGTTGGCCAATTCCTGACGACATTCAAAAACTCGCCGGACAAAAGCTGCTTCAGCTCAGCCGTCGATCAAAATATATTTTGGCTGAATTTGAACAGGACAGCATGTTGTGGCATTTGGGCATGTCTGGCAGTTTTCGGATTTGTGAAGGTCATGAAGCATTACGCAAGCATGATCATCTGGTGATTCATTTTGAAGATATGCAATTGCGCTATCACGATCCACGCCGTTTTGGCTGTATTTTATGGTTAGATGCATCGTCTCGAAGCAAACTGATTGACACGCTTGGCCCTGAACCGCTGAGTGATGCGTTTAATGCTGAATACTTATTCCAAAAATTTAAAAATAAGCAGACCGGTATCAAAGTATCGATCATGGACAATCATATCGTGGTCGGAGTCGGCAATATTTATGCAACGGAAAGCTTATTTAACCTCGGCATACACCCTGCGCAGCCTGCATCGAGTTTGAGTTTTGAACAAGTTGAAAAAATGGTCATCGAAATCAAACGCATTTTAAAACAGGCGATTGATTTAGGCGGTTCAACTTTACGCGATTACAGCAATGCGATGGGTGAAAATGGTTATTTCCAGCAAACCCTGCTCGCCTACGGACGTGCCGGTGAAATGTGCATCAACTGTGAAACCACGTTGCAAAATATCAAACTGGGACAACGTGCATCGGTGTTTTGCCCTGAGTGCCAGCCTTTAAAAAAGGTTAAAATGCAGACTAAGAAAACTCTGAAAGGAAATAAAGCATGAAGTCTGCGATTGTTCGCCACATATTAGTCAAAGATAAAGAACTATGTGAGCAACTGAAAAAGAAAATCAAAGGCGGTGCGGACTTTGCCAAAATTGCGAAGCAGCATTCGACATGTCCTTCGGGTAAAAAAGGCGGCGAGCTTGGCGACATTAAAAAAGGCCAGTTGGTTGGCCCAATTGATAAAGCGGTATTTACCCTACCTGAACGTGAACTGCATGGTCCGATCAAAAGCCAATTTGGCTGGCATTTATTAGAAATTAAGTTTCGGATGTAACATAGCACCCACATTGAACATGCTATAACGAGTATATCGCGAATATGTGCTTTTCATCTTAAAGCACATAATCCCAGTATTTTTTTCAATCGTTCAGAACATTGGCTGGCGGTTTTCAATCATATAATATAAATCATAGCAACCAGATAACATTGCACTAAATCAATTCTACTTAATAATAAACAAAGGACATTCCATTGGGCTATTACAACTATTTTCGTCTTGGCACTGTCGATACAACAGATTTTACAATCATTCGAGGTGAACGAAAGCATGCACTTATCCAAGCATTATATGATGATCAAGATATGAACCCTCATGGTGAAGTCCAGTTGGCACTAGATTTAGATGGGAATCGTAACGATGAATCAAAATGGTATGATGCGATACAGCAAATTAGCAAATTATCCAAAAATCACCCTTTAGTCTTATTTATATTAGGTCAACAAGCCTGCGCACCCGAATCACCTGAAGAAGCAAATGAAGTATTTACAGGCATTCGAAATGGCATTGTTTTTTCGACATCAGAACCTAAGTTTATGAAAATGACGCCTCAACAAAATTCACAATAAAAAACGGCGCTTTAAGCGCCGTTTTCACTGCTAAAGGATTAACCTTTACGTTTTAATTCATCACGAATTTCACGAAGTAATTCGATATCTTCTGGAGTCGCCTCTGGAGCTGGCTCTTCAACTTTTTGACGGCGCAATTTGTTCATCAATTTCACTAACCAGAATACGACCCATGCCAAAAGCAAGAAGTTGATTAAGATAGTTAAGAAGTTACCGTAAGCCAAAACATTAAGGCCTGCATCCTGTGCTGCTTTTAGCGTGGTTAAATTGTTTGGGTTATCGCCCAATACTAAGAACCAATTTGAATAATCAACGTCACCACCAAGGATCCAAGAAATAAAAGGCATGATAATGTCTTTTACCATTGAATCGATGATTTTACCGAAAGCACCACCAATGATGACACCTACAGCCAAGTCCATCACGTTGCCTTTTACGGCAAATTCTCTAAATTCTTGAATAATACTCATGTGATCTCCAGAAATTTTTTCAGCTTTAATTTTGTGACGAAGTATACATTATATCTGTATAACTATTTCCACCTAATTTACTTGGTTTTTATTAGATTCTAAATGCCATGTATAAAAATTCACACAAAACATTTTTGATTTTGGTAATACATTCTATTAAAAAGGATTTATCAAAATTATGCATGTCGAATTAAATGAATAAAGTCATTCAATTTTTGCATTTTTATTCAAAACGCCCATGCATAAAAAAACCGCTAACCTAAGTCAGCGGTTTTTTTGAAACTGTAAAATTAAACGTTACGGTTACGTTTACGTTCGTTTTCAGTCAACCAGCGTTTACGGATACGGATTGACTTAGGCGTTACTTCAACTAATTCGTCGTCTTCAATAAATTCAAGCGCTTGTTCAAGCGTAAATTCAATGTGCGGAACAAGAGTCAACGCATCATCAGTACCAGAAGCACGTACGTTAGTTAACTGTTTCGCTTTAGTTGGGTTAACAGTCATGTCGTCTGAACGCGAGTTAATACCAACGATCATACCTTCATAAACTTCTAACTGAGGTTTAGCGAATAGACGGCCACGGTCTTGTAAGCTGAATAGTGCATAGCCCAAGCAAGTACCTTGAACCATAGAAATCAACACACCGTTTTGACGTTTCGCAACAGTACCTTGTTTCATTGGACCGTAGTGCGAGAAGCTTGAAGTCATGATACCTGTACCTGAAGTCATAGTTAAGAATTCAGAACGGAAACCAATCAAACCACGTGAAGGAACTGTTGCTTCAATACGGATACGGCCTTTACCGTCAACTTCCATATTGGTCATTTCACCTTTACGGTGACCCATTTGTTCCATTACAGCGCCTTGGTGCTGCTCTTCAACGTCAAACGTTACGTTTTCGTATGGCTCTTGTTTTTCACCATCAATTTCTTTGATGATTACTTGTGGACGAGATACGCCCATTTCGAAGCCTTCACGACGCATGTTTTCAATAAGAACTGAAAGGTGAAGCTCACCACGACCAGATACTTTGAAACGGTCAGGACTGTCAGTATCTTCAACACGTAATGCTACGTTGTGAATCAATTCGCGATCTAGACGTTCACGGATATTACGTGAAGTTACGAATTTACCTTCTTTACCAGCAAACGGTGAGTTGTTTACTTGGAAAGTCATCGATACAGTAGGTTCGTCTACAGAAAGTGCAGGTAAAGCTTCAACTGCTTTTGGATCACAGATTGTGTCAGAGATATGAAGTTCATCAATACCCGTTACACAAACGATGTCACCAGCAGAAGCTGATTCAACATCGATACGCTCTAATCCATGGTAACCCATGATTTTTAAGATACGACCGTTACGTGTTTTACCGTCTTTGTCGATTACAGTTACAGGAGTGTTTAATTTCACTGAACCACGTTGAATACGACCAACACCGATAACACCTACGAAGCTGTTATAGTCAAGTGAAGACACTTGCATTTGGAATGGACCGTCAACGTCAACCGCTGGTGGTTCAACGATGTCTACAATTGTTTCGAACAATGGAGTCATGTCTTCAGCAAGTTCTTCTGGAGATGGACCAGCCACACCACGAAGACCTGAAGCATATACAACTGGGAAGTCTAACTGTTCGTCAGAACCACCAAGGTTGTCGAACAAATCAAATACTTGGTCAATTACCCAGTCTGGACGAGCGTTTGGCTTGTCCACTTTGTTAATAATTACGATTGGTTTCAAACCACGTGCGAACGCTTTTTGCGTTACAAAACGAGTTTGTGGCATTGGGCCTTCTTGAGAGTCAACAAGAAGAAGTACGCAGTCAACCATTGACATTACACGTTCTACTTCACCACCGAAGTCGGCGTGTCCCGGGGTATCCACGATATTGATACGGTATTCAGTGTTAGTACGCTTGTCTAACCATTTGATTGCAGTGTTTTTTGCAAGAATGGTAATACCACGTTCACTTTCAATAGCGCCAGAATCCATTACACGTTCGATCTCGCCTGCGCGATCGCCAAGAGCACCTGATTGCTGTAAAAGTTTGTCTACAAGAGTAGTTTTACCATGGTCGACGTGCGCGATGATGGCAATGTTACGGAGAGTTTTAATATCTGACATGTGAATTCGATACGCCTAAAGTTTGAGGGCAAATTATACAGAAAAAATATAGATTTTAGTAGTGACAGTTTATTGACAATCGCATTTTTTTTGACGACTGGCACGCTTTTGGTTTTGTAAAGCTGTGTAAACAGATTAGAATAGCGCCACCTAGCCTTAATTTTCAGTGCCGCATGTCTGATTTAAACCAATCTCCCGAAGCAAAAGATCAACTCGATTTAGTCTATGGATTGAATGATCGACCAAAACCTTTTATTGCTTTCCTCGCTGCGTTTCAACATTTATTGGCCATTATTGTCCCAATTGTGACGCCGGGTCTGCTGATCTGTTTGGCACTTGGTGTGTCAAAAGAAGACACCAATATGATTCTTTCGATGTCATTGGTGATCTCTGGTATCGCAACCTTTTTACAATGTAAAAAAGTCGGTCCATTTGGTGCAGGTCTACTGATTGTACAAGGAACCAGCTTTAACTTTATTGGTCCTATTATCGGTATTGGTTCTGCAATGGTTGCGGCAGGTACACCTGTAGAAGCAGTGATGGCATCTATCTTTGGTGTGGTGATCGCGGGTTCATTCATTGAAATGGGCGTATCACGGATCTTACCGTGGGTGAAAAAACTGATCACTCCATTGGTAACAGGTATCGTGGTGTTATTGATTGGTCTGACTTTAATTAAAGAAGGCCTGATCAGCATGGGTGGTGGTTATCAAGCCATGGGCGATAAAACATTTGCCAATGCAGACAACCTCATCATGTCTTGTACCGTTTTGGCACTTATCATTTTACTGAACCGTGTACGTATTACATGGGTAAAGAGTTCTGCCATCCTGATTGCCTTAGTCGTGGGTTACATCCTTGCAGGCTTTATGGGTCATTTAAACTTTGATGGTTTAAAAGATGCGCCACTGGTTCAAATTCCAACACCGATGCACTTTGGCTTAAGCTTCTCTTGGAGCTTGTTCATTCCAATGGCATTTATCTACCTTGTGACATCCTTGGAAGCGATTGGTGATATTACCGCGACTTCTAAGCTTTCAAATCAAGCTGTAGATGGTCCTGAATGGATGAAGCGTATTAAAGGTGGTGTATTGGTGAATGGTGCAAACTCATTCCTTGCCGGTATCTTTAACACGTTCCCAAGTTCTGTATTTGCGCAAAACAACGGTGTCATTCAGTTAACAGGTGTTGCAAGCCGCTATGTGGGCATTTGGATTGCTGCCCTTTTGGTTATTTTAGGCTTACTTCCTGCTGTAGCAGGTGTCATTCAAGCGGTTCCACAAGCCGTGCTTGGTGGTGCTGTGATGGTAATGTTTGGTGCTGTAGCAGCCTCGGGTATCAATATCTTGTCAGGCATTCATTTAGACCGCCGCGCACTATTAATCATTGCGATTTCATTGGCATTGGGTCTAGGTGTTGCACAAGTACCACAAATCCTTGAACATCTTCCTGAATTGTTCCGTAATATCTTCAGTTCAGGCGTTGCCACTGGTGGTATCGCTGCCCTTATTTTGAATATTGTTCTTCCTGAAGTGAAGAAGTAAGTTCATTTGTCAAAGAACACTGCCTAGGTTCCGCCCTAGGCAGTGTTTTTTATGATGGAGAAATCTATGGATCTCACAAGTGAAGTCGTTATACGACAGATCGATTTATTACAAGATCGCGTGCTTTTCGTAAATGCACCGACAGATGACTTACTCAGTCAATTGAATGACAATATTAAGCCATCGATTTGGTGCTGGAATTTTAATGATTTTCAGTACTTTCAAAATCAACAGTCAAACGTCCATTTTGGTGTCGATTTTCCTGAAGGTCAGTTTGATCAAGCGGTTATTTTTGTTCCGAAATCAAAAGAACTGCTAAATTATTTATTACACAATGTCGCAAGTCATCTTGCTCAAGGTGCATCTATTTTCCTCGTGGGTGAGAAAAAAGGCGGTGTTGAACGCGCTGCAAAACAATTACAGCCCTTTGGTAAAACACTAAAAATTGATAGCGCGCGTCACTGTCAAATGTGGCAAACCCTATTGGAAAAAACTGTCACACTGAAGCCACTGCAAGATTGGGTGCAAAAATATCCAGTTGAAACCCCAAATGGTGAGCTTACGATTTGCGCACTGCCGGGTGTCTTTAGCCAGAACCGTTTAGATGTGGGTACGGCTACCTTATTGCCTTATTTATCACAGATGACTTCGGGCAAAATTGCTGATTTTGGCTGTGGAGCGGGTGTTATCAGTGCATATTTAGCCAAACTGAATCCTAAAAATCGTATTTTTGCCATGGATGTAGATGCCTTTGCACTGGCGTCTACACAAATGACATTTGAACAAAATTTGCTTGAACCTGAACAACTTGAAATTAAAGCGGTCACAGGAATCGAGGATGCACCACTATTTTTACATGCCATAGTCAGCAATCCACCCTTCCATCAAGGGATTCAAACCGACTACAATGCCAGTGAAAATCTATGCAAAACTTCGCGCAGACATTTGAAGTCTGGGGGTGAGCTTTGGATTGTTGCCAACCGATTCCTCAATTATCCGACTTTAATTGAGCAGCATTATGGTCAATGTACAATCAAAGCCGACCAACAAGGATTTAAAGTCTTGTTTGCGAGCACGCAAAAAAATCTTAAGGAACAATGATGAGCGAAACTCAAAAACCAGCTCAGCTTCAGCGTAAGTTGGGTGCTCGCCATCTCAACATGATTGCAATTGGTGGATCAATTGGTACAGGTTTATTCCTTGCCTCAGGTGCAACCATTGCCAATGCAGGCCCGGGTGGCGCCCTGCTCGCATACTGCTTAATTGGTATCATGATTTACTTCTTGATGACCAGTTTAGGTGAGCTTGCAACACATAACCCAACTTCGGGTGCATTCTTTACCTACGGCACCAAATATGTCGAGGGCGGTTTCGGCTTCGCTTTGGGTTGGAACTATTGGTACAACTGGGCGATTACCGTGGCATTTGAATTGGTTGCAGTCCAATTCATTATGAAATTCTGGTTTCCAGATATTCCGGGCTTTTACTGGAGTGCGATTTTCCTCGCAATCGTCTTTGCCATTAATGCGCTGACCGTAAAAGGCTTTGGTGAATCCGAATTCTTCTTCTCCCTTGTTAAAGTGCTCGCAATTGTTGCCTTTATCATTATCGGTCTGTTTATGATTGGCAAAATCATGCTGACACCGGGTGTAGAAACATTTGCCAACTGGAGCAAGGGTGAAGCCCCATTTGTCGGTGGTTTATCTGCCTTGATTGGTGTGGCCATGATTGCTGGTTTCTCTTTCCAAGGGACTGAAATGGTTGGTGTGGCTGCAGGTGAATCGAAAGATCCTGAAAAGACCATCCCTATTGCCATCAAGCAAATTTTCTGGCGTATCTTGTTGTTTTATATCGTGTGTATTTTCATTATCGGCACTCTTATTGCCTATGATGACCCACGTTTATTACAAGCAGCATCTACTGAAAATATTGCACTATCACCATTTACCTTACTGTATGAAAAAGCAGGTTTTGCCTTTGCTGCATCGGTGATGAATGCGGTGATCTTAACTGCGATTTTATCAGCGGGTAACTCTGGTATGTACTCCTCTACCCGTATGCTCTTTGATATGGCACGTAAAGGCAGTGCGCCGAAAGTCTTTGGTCGCTTAGATGCACGTGGCGTACCAATGAATGCACTTTATGCAACTACAGCGATTGCGGCACTGTGCTTCTTAACCACATTTATCGGTGAACAAGCGGTCTTTAACTGGTTACTGAACATGTCAGGTATGTGTGGCTTTATTGTGTGGCTCGGTATTGCAGTTTCACATTATCGCTTCCGTAAAGGCTACTTGGCTCAAGGCAATAAATTAGAAGATCTTGCTTACCGTGCAAAATTCTTCCCATTTGCACCGTGGTTTGCCTTTATTTTGTGTGCCATCGTGGTCCTTGGTCAGAACTATCAAGCCGTTTTAGATGGTGAGTGGTTGGCCGTTGTTTCTACCTATATTGGTATTTTCTTATTCCTTGCCATTTGGTTCGGTTATAAGTGGAAACACAAAACTAAGTTGGTTTCCTATCAAGAAATGGATGTAAAACCAATGAAAGTTGATCAAGAATAATGTGATCACTGAATAAAAATAAGCAGCTTCAGGGCTGCTTTTTTATGGCTAAAATTGTGTCTCAATACATTCACGCTTTAACAAAATATTTCGTGAGTAATGTTGAGGAATGCTGTCTGATCTATCACCAACAACTGACACGCTCACTCAATCATGTTAAGCACCAAAAATAAAAACGCCCAATGCAATGCATCAGGCGTTTGTTCAAAAGTAACTACGTTTTCAGGTTAAATTTTTCAATACTTAAGAAGCATTATGCTGTTGTACAAAGGCAATAAACTCTTCTTCACTCATCACGGGAACACCCAACTTTTCAGCCTTTTCTAATTTAGAACCTGCCTTTTCACCCGCAACTACACATTTGGTTTTACCTGAAACACTACCACTGACACGTGCGCCTAAAGCTTGTAGCATTTGCGTCGCTTCATCACGCCCCATGGTGCTCAGAGTCCCTGTAATCACCCAACTTTCGCCACTCAGTGGCTGACGACTTGGCGCAACCGGTGCATCCCAATGAATCCCTGCTGCCAACAAACGATCAACCACTTCGAGATTATGCGGCGCTTGGAAAAAGTCGACTATCCATTCTGCGGTAATATCACCAACGTCTGGCGTTTTTTTCAAGGATTCGAGATCTGCATGGCGAATCGCATCAAAGGTTTGGAAGGTATTGGCGAGCATGCGTGCCGTTGTTTCCCCCACGCCTCGAATACCGAGTGCATAAATAAATGCACCTAGTGTCGTTTTCTTACTATTTTCAATGGAATCGATAAGGTTTTGAACTGACTTCTCACCCATTTTTTCAATAGTCAGTAATTTTTCACGATGCTCATGCAAGCTATAAATATCAGCAACATCTTTGAGCAGATCCAAATGTAAAAGTGATTCCGCCCAACGGTCGCCTAAGCCCTCAATGTCCATAGCTTTACGTGATACAAAGTGACGAATCGCCTCAATACGCTGTGCAGCACAGTACAAACCACCTGAACAACGTGCCAAGGCTTCACCTTCGGGCATCACGACAGGAGATGCGCAGACTGGACAACATGCAGGCAACTGAACTTCTACCGTATCTACAGGACGGAATTCAGGCCATACTTTTTCCACTTTTGGAATCACATCACCGCTACGGTAGACACTGACCGTGTCTCCTACACGTACATCTAAACGGTGAATTTCACCAATATTATGTAGAGTCACATTGGAAACTGTTACCCCACCGACTGCAACAGGGTTTAAACGCGCGACTGGGGTTAAAGTCCCTGTACGCCCCACTTGCCAATCAATATTTTCAATCGTCGTCAGCGCTGCGACTGCAGGGAATTTATATGCCGTTGCCCAACGTGGTTCACGACTTAAAAAACCCAATGTTTGCTGCTGCTTCAGGCTATTTACCTTAATCACCATGCCATCAATTTCAACACTCAGGCTTGGACGATCAATGATCATTTGCTCATACGCAGCTTGTACGTCCTGAATGCTGTCACAAATAAAGTGACGTTCACCGACAGCAAAACCAAACTGTGTCAGCCATTCTAAGCTAGCAGACATGGTGGTTTGACCATGATGTGGTTCGCACTGTGCAATGCCATAAGCATAAAAAGCCAAAGGACGTGAAGCCGCAATTGCAGGGTCGAGTTGACGTAAGCTGCCTGCTGCTGCATTTCGTGGGTTGGCAAAGGTTTTTTCACCTTTGGCTTCGTTTTCAGCATTGAGCTTTTCAAAGCCTGACTTTGGCATCAGGACTTCACCACGAACTTCAAGCAGACTTGGAATTTCAGTCTTTGTAGTAGTCAGTACTTTAGGTAAATTTCGAATGGTTTTTACATTTTGGGTAATGTCTTCCCCTGTTTCACCATCACCCCGTGTCACACCACGGACTAAAATGCCATTTTCATACCAAAGAGAAATGGCCAGCCCATCAAATTTTAATTCGACATCATATTCAATTTTTTGATTCGGTAAGCGCTCTTCCGCACGACGGGCAAAGGCAAATAAATCTTCTGCATTAAACACATTACCCAATGACAACATGGGTACTGCATGGGTTACAGATTCAAACTTAGACAAGGCCTTTCCACCCACTTTTGTGGTTGGTGTATCAGGTTGCACTAAATCAGGGTATTGCTCTTCTAAGGCTTTTAATTGGTGAAAAAGTTGATCATATTCACTGTCCTCAATTTCTGGCGTGTCCATGACATAGTAGGCATGGTTATGTTTCGCCAAGAGTTGAATCAGTTGTCGCATCTGTGCAACGACAGTGGATTGTTGTGTCATACATTCACCATAAAAAAGGGCGGTTCATGCTCCGCCCTCAAATTTCATTATCTGTTGCTATTATAGAAACCCACTCGGTGAGTTTCAATCAAAGACGCTTAGACTTCGATAGCTTGACCTTGACGATAATCAATCGCTTGATGACGCCAATGTTCACGCATCTGCGGTGTAAATTCTTGGTTATTTTGATCATACACAGTACCGTCAATTTCACGTGCAATTAGACGTGAAATGCTGTCCATGGTATCAAAGGCATTTTGCACATCGCTGTGTGGCAGCGCCAAGAAGAAAGCTAAACCTTTTACTTCTTCAGTCGATAAAGTTTCAAGATCAAAACCTTGCGCAGCGCCATCATTATTCATTTGTAATACAGAGAATAATAACTTTGTGCCTTCTTCATCATAACGATGGAAACAGGCCATTTCGCCGAAGCGTAAACCGTATTTCAGTAACACTTTTAATGCTTTTTCACCTGACAAGGCACGGCTATCAGGGAACACATTTAAGGCGATATAAGTTTCCGCAGTCGCTAAAGCACTTTCTTCATCAACAATTTTTTGTTCATGTAAATGAGCATCCAAAATACTGCTTTCTTCATCAAAATCGCTAATTTCAGCTTTTTCAATTGCACTATTTACACTAAATTCTGGTGCTTTTTCTGCAGGAACAGCGTCAGCCTGAACATTCGTCGCAGGAGTCGCTGCGTGATTGGCATCGGTGGCTACAGTTGCAACCGTTGCAGATTCTGTTGTTTCTGTAGACAATATATTGTCTTCTGTTGCAGTTTGAGCTTTTTCAACTGAAACGGGATCCGTCGTAGTCGTCTCAGTCTTTGCCGTAGCCTCAACGCTCTGCTCTGCTTGTTCCGTTGCCGTTGCTTCTGGCGTTACATTCGCTTGAACAGCTTCAGTCGTTTCAACCGCTGTGACTTTTTCCTCAGCCAAAGTCGGCTCTACACGTTGCGTGGTTTCAGGTGTATTTAACTGATTTCGTACATGGCGCGGAATAACAGGTTGCTGACTATCAGGGTCAATATGTAATTCGGTGTCGAGTGATGGCGCTGCATCCGCAGGTTTACGAAACATCATTCGAATGCCCACAACCATGATAATTACAGCGATTACAATCCCAGCTATAGTGGTGATTTCCATGTTATGCCTCCGCAGCTAAACCGTATTCTTTGGCCTGCTCAATATTCACAGTCACTAATTTTGAAGTTCCTGGTTCTGGCATGGTCACACCAAGTAAGTCAGTTGCCATTGTCATTGCCAGTTTATTGTGTGTAATGTAGATAAATTGCACTTGTTCTGAAAGCTCTTTTACAAGATTACAAAATCTTCCTACATTTGCATCGTCTAAAGGTGCATCGACTTCGTCTAAAACGCAAAATGGCGCAGGATTTAGGCGGAAAATCGCAAAAACCAAAGCCAATGCGGTCAATGCCTTTTCACCACCTGACAATAATGCCAAAGAGCTATTTCGTTTACCCGGTGGTCGTGCCATCAGTTTTACACCCGATTGCCAACCATCTTCAAGGCTTAAACTTGCTTCACCACCATTAAATACTTTCGGAAACAACTCTTGAAGTTCAGCATTAACCTTATCAAAGGTGGTCATAAACAGCTTTCGCGTTTCCTGATCAATGCTTTTCATCGCGGCTTGCAGTTGCTCAACAGTCTTTTGCAAGTCATCCATTTGGTGGCTTAAATCATCAAAGCGTTTAGAAACTTCAGTATATTCTTCTGCCGCAGCCAAGTTGACTGCACCCAATTTATCAAACTGCTGCTGCGCTTTTTCGAGTTTTTGCTGATGGGATACCACATCAATGCTTAAACCTGTCAGCATTTCGCTGTTCATTTCTTTCAGCTGTTCAGAATAATGCTGTAAATCAGACTGCGCGGATTGCCAAGCCAGACGCTTTTCTTCCAATTGCGTACGCAATTTTTCATCTTGCTGTTGATGTGAATGGCGTTGTTCAGTCAATGTCTGTTGTTTACTCTGAACATTATTCAGTTCAAGCTGCCAATCATTCCAGGTTTTTTGTAAACGTTCAGTGACTTGGGCTTGCTCTGAATACTGTGACTCAAGCGCAGGCAATTCTAACTGTACCGGATCGACAAATTTCTTTGCCTGCTCCATCTGTCCAATAATTTGCTGAGTTTGCGCTTTCAAAAAGACCGTGTCTTTTTCTAATAATTCAATCTGTTGTTTTGTCTGTACAGTCTGACGACGCACAATTTCCAATTCTTGCTGACTGTGTAATGCCACTTGCTGAGCACTTTCCAGTGCTAGACTCAACTCTTCAACTTGGAATTGCAAGGTTTTATAATTGGGCAAAGCTTGCTCAAGCTTCATCGTCAGCGCATGCAAATCAATTTCCAAATCGTCTTTTTGCATGGCATCTTCTTCAAGCTGTGCTTCAAGTTGCTGTAATTGATCTTCTAACTGCTGCTTTTGTAATGCAAAAGCCTGATTGGAACTTTGTACCTTCGCAATGGCAACATCAGCATTTTGAATGTCTTTTTGCCAATTTTTTAATTGGCTATGTTGCTGTTGCAGATTTTGCTGTAAAGCTTGTACGGCATTTTGCAACTCAGGCAATTGGCCTTCTAGTTGCGTTAGCTTTGGCTGCTGCTCTGCAAGTAATTCAGTCAATTCATCTAAGCGAATACGGTGGCTCAATGCACCTTGCCCTGCTTGGCTGTCCTCATCATAATCTAGACCAATCACCCAATCTGCACCGACATGATAACCATCGAGCGTGAGTATTGACTGACCTGCGGCCAGTTTAGCCTGATGGCTCAATGCCACTGTCAATGTTTCAGCAATCGCGACCTGCTGCCAGATCGAAAGTTGAGGGGCTTCAATCCACGTCGCCAAAGCTTCTAATCCAACGATTTGTGCTGCTGTGTGATAACTGCCTTTGACCTGACGTGCAATACTGTCTTGAAAATTATCACTGTGTCCCAAGACTTGAGCACTCAGCCATTTAGACAAAAATTTCTCGACCAGTTGCGCATGCTGTTTACCTTGCGTGCTCAACTGCAACTGCTGCATTAAATGTTGACGCTGGCTTTGCTGCTTTGGACTGGCTTTAATCATCAATTGATTTAGGTTTTTCTGCTCGGACAACAGCACCTGTATTTCTGACTTTAACTGCAGCACCGTATTTTTGTGCTGTGCCTGCTGTTCTTGTGCAGCTGCAAGCTGTGTCTGCGTTTCGGCAATCACCTGCTCTTGTTGCGTAATTTGTTGTTCGAGCTGTTGCTTATCTTGCTGATACTGCTCCAACTCATCTTGCTGCGCCTGATGCTGAATTTGACCTCGTTGCTGTTGCAGAGTCTCACGTTGTTGCTCAATACGACCAATATTTTTGGTCAATTGTTCACTCTGCGCCAACATCTGTAGCTTTTGCTGTTGCTGCTTTTCAACTTGCCCACGGCATTGTTCAAATTGTTGAACCGCTTGTTGATGCTGAGCTTTCAAATCGGCTAACTGCTGGGTCTGTTCCTGACTACTGCTTTCTTGGCGCTGTAATTGCTCAACAAATCCATCTTGCTGTTCTTGCAGCGTTTCCAGTTGTAACTCCAATAACTGTAAACGTTCTTTGGTTTGAGCTTTTTGCTTTTCAAGCTCCACCAAACTTGCCGAATTTTGTGCAAATAAACTCTGCTTTTGCTCCAGCGTCATTTTCAACTCAGACAGTTTCTTTTCCGCCTGTTGCCATTCGCTTTGTAATGGTGTGGACTGTTGAATAAGCCGTTGAAATAAAGCACTGGTGGAAGATAAGTCATGCTCTAGAGTATTCAGCTCAGAACGAACCAGTTTGAAGGTTTCCCCGAGCTCATTCATCTGAAGCGTGTATTCTTGCTGTAAACGTTTACTTTGCTCACATTGGAAAGACAGCACTTCGATCTTAATAGTACGAATTTGGGTTTCTAATTCTTTATATTGCACCGCCGTTTCAGACTGACGCTTTAAGGTTTTCAACTGAGACTTCAGTTCTGATGCAATGTCTTCGAGACGTTCTAAATTTTGAGTGGTGTGTTCTAGATGCTGTAAAGTTTCACGACGACGAGCTTGATAGCGAGAAACCCCAGCTGCTTCTTCAATATACACACGCATTTCTTCAGGTTTGGCATCGACCAAACGGTTGATCATGCCCTGTTCAATAATCGCATACGAACGTGGACCTAAACCGGTACCTAAGAAAATATCGGTAATATCACGACGGCGGCATTTGGTGCCGTTGAGGAAATATTCGGATTTACCATCACGATTGACCTGACGACGAACTGCCAGTTCAGTATAGGCATTATAAGCGCCACCTAGCTTGCCATAGGTATTATCAAAACGCAGTTCAACACTCGCCATCCCGACTGGTTTACGCTTTGCCGTTCCGGTAAAAATAACATCTTGCATGGTGCCACCACGCAATTGACGGGCACTGGACTCCCCCATAACCCAACGAATGGCATCAATCACATTGGATTTACCACAGCCGTTCGGTCCAACAACCGCACTACGGTTGCCTTCAAATTTTAGAGTTGTGCTATCGGCAAAAGATTTGAAGCCGGAAAGTTTTAAACTGCTTAAACGCATAATGTCCTGATCAGCGGCGTGAACGTCTCGCCCACGCTAATTCGATTTGTTTCATCCGTGTTAGTGATTCCAACACAAGGTTGCGTAAGTGTCGACAAAAATCTTCCATAAATAAAGTGGCTTGATGTGATTTTCTGATTAAAACTGCATCAGTCACTAATTTAAACAAATCAAAAGATTCTTGTAGTTCACGTCGTGAAATATTCAGTGTCAGAAAATAACTGCGTCTGAGTGATGGCAACAATTCTTGGTAATAACGCATCAGGTAGGTATTTCCCACCATTTCATGCTGACGAGCCATGCCCTGAAAAATCAGATCATAAAACTTTTCAGTATTGCCTTGGCGAGTTTCCACGTCTAATTGTTCAAGTAATAACTGAATACGCTCAGCTTCATGGCTGCGCCACGTTTCCGCCATACGATGCACAATTTGACCCAACAATAATGCCGCAATATCAAATAATGAGCGCACTTGTAAAGCCGACATTTCAGAGACTAAGGCGCCACGTCGTGGGTAGATTTCAATGAGCTGAGTCCGTTCTAAAATCAATAAAGCTTCACGAACAGAGCCACGGCTCACATCCAATTCGGCCGCGATTCTGAGTTCCTGAATACGCTCGCCTTCGACCAACTCACCGCGAATGATTTGTTCACCGATGTGTTTGGCAATTTGTTCCGACAAACTGTCCGCTTCTTGTTGTTGCATACTGTTCCTATCTTTTTTTTATAAGATGCAATGTTCAGATTTACACTCAATCTATTTGCATTAGAAACGATAAGCAACCTAATTGAACATGACATTGTCTGACAATCTTGTGTCAACAAAGCCAATTTTTTCAGTCAAAACGGACAATCATGCGCCAAAGGCTTGCATACCTTGGTAAATAAAATAGCAGCCGACTGTTGTTAATAAACATGCAAAACAACGCTTTAGCATAAATGGCGACAACATATGAGCCACTTTCGCACCCAATTTCGCAGTGATGAAGCTCATTACACTAATCCCGATAAATGCATAAATATGGATATAACCAATGGTATTGGGAACCACGATATCGGCTTGATGACCAAACCACATAAAGCCGAGGGCCCCAGCAATCGCAATCGGTAAACCACATGCAGCAGACGTTGCGACTGCTTTTTGCATAATGACGCCATTTTTATTCAAATACGGGACGGTTAAGCTGCCACCACCAATACCGAAGATCGCAGAGGCAATCCCAATGCCACCGCCTGCTGCCATTTGCATGGCTTGTGAGGGTAAATGTTTATTCGGATCGACAGGTGTCGCAGCACCGCGAAACATTTTAAAGGCCACCCAGACTGCAAAAAAGCCGATTAACAGTTGCAAGCCCTGCCCTGAGAGATAATCTGCAATGCCAGCACCGAGAAATGAACCGATCACCAAACCCGGTGCCAAATTCCGAAAGACATTCCACAGCACTGCACCTTTTTTATGATGCGCCGAAACCGAACTGAGTGAGGTCACAATAATCGTGGCCAAAGAGGTGCCCACCGCCATGTGCATTATCACACTGGGATCATACTGAAGTTGGGTAAAGACGATGAATAAAATCGGTACAATAATCAGGCCACCGCCAACACCAAATAGCCCCGCAGCAAAACCAGCGATTGCACCAATCAGTAAATATATGATTAACTCCATCAATATTATTCCACAACTCTCAGATTCAAATGGATTTAGAGACCAGACATTTACAGCAATTGCTGAGCACAGTACCTCAACCGCCTGAAGTTTTATTACTGAAGCCCATTACCACATCGACCAATGACGATGTCCGTGAGATTGCCAAAAAAGGCATTCAACATGTTTTGGTATGCAGTGAACAACAGACTCAAGGCCGTGGGCAACGCGATCATCAATGGGTCTCACCCGTTGGTAATATCTATTTAAGCACATTGCTGAATTTACAGACAGCGATAGATGGACGGCTTGCACTCGAAATTGCCTTAAATATCTTACAAATGCCAAGTTTGCAAAATCTCGCTTTACAAGTGAAATGGCCCAATGACCTGTATAGCCCACAAGGCAAATGGGGCGGGATTTTGATTGAACCGATTTCGCCACATCAAGCGATAGTCGGCGTTGGCATGAACTTATTTCCGATTCCATCCATAGGAATTGAGCAACGTGCAACATCGTTATCTGAACTCGGACTTCCCTCGCCAAACCGGTTACAGTTAATTACTGAACTGTATGCAGCAATTCAACTTGCAGGTGAATGGTTCGATCATAACTGCTATAACCTCGCTGAACGATTCAACCATTACGCTGCATTTATGCAACAGCCCGTTGAGCTTGAACATCTGCGAGGCAAAAGCCAAGGCCGCTTTCTCGGTATTGAAAATGATGGTTCGATCAACATCCAAACTTCGCAGCGCTTAGAAAATCATTTCCAAGGTCGCTTACGTTTAGCAGATCAATCATAAACAGGATTGCAAAGGCCTACTGATGAAAAAATTATGGCTCGATGTCGGTAATACACGGCTGAAATACTGGATTACCGAATACGATCAAATCATAGAGCATGCTGCGGAACTGCATTTACAGTCGCCTGCCGAACTACTTCTCGGTTTGATCCAACACTTTAAAAGTTTGGACTTAGGTCAGGTCGGGATTTCCTCGGTACTCGACAAAAAAAATAATGATCGGATTCAAAAAATTCTTAAATTTTTAGCCGTTCCTGTCACTATTGCCAAAGTACATGCCGAATATGCGGGCTTACGCTGTGCATATGAAGACACCAGTAAATTCGGGATCGACCGTTGGCTGCAAATGCTGGCTGTGGTCAAAGACCCTACACAAAAATACTGTGTCATTAGCTGTGGCACGGCACTCACCATTGACTTAACGGATGGCTTACAACATTTAGGCGGCTATATTTTGCCAAATTTGTATTTGCAACGTGATTCGCTCATCCAAAACACCAAAGGCATTAAAATTCCAGATGCCACCTTTGATGAGCTGTCTCCTGGTAAAAACACCATAGACGCTGTTCATCATGGCATCTTGCTCAGCTTGGTCAGCACCATTGAAAAGGTTCTCGACAAATATCCAAGTCAGTTGATTTTAACCGGTGGCGATGCTGCGCTATTTGCACGCTATTTAGAACAATATCAGCCAGCTGTCGAAGCAGATTTGCTGCTTCGAGGCCTACAAAGTTATGTAAATGGCGTGTAATTTAGCCATCTTTTGATAGCAAACTGTGAAAGCGTGATGACCAATGGTGATCACGCTTTTTTATTGATGGTCATTTCATATAAGCGTGGTTACAAATTGTATCGCGATTCATGACCTTTTTTCGTCCAAGGAATTACAATAGCCTGCGATGATCGACAGATACATCAGCAACTTTATAATTTAAAAATGTCTTTCAAGATAGAATATAAGACGAAGAGTATAGATATGAAATTTAAGAATTTACTGGGTTTAAGCCTGCTCGCCTCTACATTATTCTTCGGCGGTTGTACCACCACACAAAATCTAGCCAACTCTAAAATCCCTGCCGAAATCAAATCTCAGCTCAGCACCTCTGAAGCAGTTTTGGGCTATTTTGGAGATGAAGATAATCCTGATTACTGCGGCTGCGTATCGTATATTGACTCAAGTTATTACATGACCCCAGTCCAAGACGGCTATTACCGTGTACTTTTAGGTCGTAATGCCACAGGTGATTTTTTAGTTCAAGATTTTTACCAAGAAACCAAAACCCCTCAATCCTCACCTGCTTGGGTTAAAGATCCGATGAAACTATTTAGTTTCAGTGGCAGTGACATCGAAGGTCCGGTAACGCTTTATCGCAAAAATGGCAAAGTAGAATCTACCTTTGTGAACCAAGATGGCGTGAGCATCCAAGGCGAAGAGTTTTATCCAACAGGACAACGTGGCGCAGCGTATAAAGTCGATGAAAATGGCAATGACGCCTATCGCTTATGGTATGCCTCAGGAAAAATTGCGGCTGAATATGTCGTCGATACCGATGGTGAATATGTTGGTGCTTATAAAGCATGGCAGGAAGATGGTCGCGAAGCCAATGACAACATTGACGACATTCGTGAACGTGTTGCTTTAGAACTCGACTGATCTATCAACAAATCGAACAAACAAAAGGCGCAGATTGCGCCTTTTTTTATCTTCAATTGCACCTATTGCATGATCAATTTTAGTTTTCACTATTACCTTATCTACAAAACACGCGATCTATTAAACACGCGCACAAAACCTATCTAAGCCGTTAAAATTGGCTCTAACACGTGCCACAGTTGTGGAATCTCAGAAAAGCCATCTTTTGCTGTGAAATGCCCGGCTTCTTTCACTTCATAAATTTGTGCATTTATAAAATTGCCCAATTGGATCGCAACCGGTGGCGGCACGATAGGATCATTGGATGAAATCAAGCTGATACAAATCGGCATATAGGTCTGTAAAACACCGCTATCCATTTTTGCACGTTGAATAAATGCGGTTAATTCAGGTTGTGTCGGTAAACTACTTTTAAAACCTGACACAAAAACGCCCGCTTTAATCCGTGTGCCATGCTGTTCAAAATATTGATTGAGATAATGCAGCGTAGTTAAGCACCCCAAACCATGTGCAATCACGATGGTATTTTCATCCAAATCTGGCATTTGCAACGCTAGAAATTTCTGCCAATGGTCAAAATCAGGTTGTGCTGCATTTGCCATCACGATGCGTCGAGAATAATGTCCTGCTTCCTGCAGCTTTCGTCCCAACCAAGGAAACCAATGATCATTCGGCGATGCATCATGACCATGAACAATATAGATCTTTTGGCTTTCTGGCGTATGCAGTGTATTCATGATTTGATTCTTATTTTAGGTGATTATTTTTAGTGAAGCTTTCAATTTGCAGTTCGGCAAATTTTCACCTCTGTTTTAAACCTTTCACCAACATGGTCTCAATGTCAATTTGGCATCTTTTTGTAATGATTTAGCTCAGTTCGGTATCTATCTGCTGGTATAGCAAGATTCCTTCATCCAGTACTTGCTATCAAATGTACCCTACCACTTTACTTGAACGCACAGTCTCGTCAAATTGCAGCCATAAAAAAAGGCGCAGAAAGCGCCTTTTTTTCAGTCCAAATTACTTCGGATCTTTACTACCAAACAATGGACCCATGCCACCGCCGCCAAATTGTTTTTGCATATTGCCTAATGATTTCATCATTTTTGCCATACCCGTTGGGTTGGCAAATTTCTTCATCATTTTCGCCATTTGCGCATGTTGCTTGATGAGTTTATTCACTTCAGCAACATCCATACCACAGCCTGCTGCAATACGTTTTTTACGGCTTGGATTCATCAAGTCTGGGTTACGACGTTCTTTAATGGTCATCGATTGAATAATCGCTTCCATTTTCTTCACTTGCTTTTCAGGATTTGCTTGTGCAATCGCATCTTGAATCCCTGAGTTGCTCATGCCTGGAAGTTTATCCAGGAAGCCCATCATGCCGCCCATTTTGTTCATTTGTTCAAACTGCATCAGCATATCTTCAAAGTTGAAGCTACCGCCTTTTTGCAGTTTTTTCGCCATTTTTTCGGCTTTTTCTTTGTCGATTTTACGTTCAACTTCTTCGACCAAAGAAAGTACGTCACCCATACCCAAAATACGCTGTGCGATACGTTCAGGATGGAATGGCTCTAGGGCATCGAGTTTTTCACCCATACCCAAGAATTTAATCGGCTTGCCAGTAATGGCACGAACAGAAAGTGCCGCACCACCACGTGCATCACCATCCGTTTTTGTCAGGATCACACCTGTTAAAGGCAAAGCATCATTAAAGGCTTTTGCCGTATTCGCCGCATCCTGACCGGTCATGGCATCAACCACGAACAATGTTTCAGTCGGCTTAATTGCTGCATGAAGCTCTTTAATTTCATCCATCATTTCGTCATCTACATGTAAACGACCTGCTGTATCGACAATCAAGACATCAGCAAATTGAATTTTTGCTTGCTCAATCGCACGATTTGCGATGGTAATCGGTTTTTCGTCTGCGCTTGATTCAAAGAAAATCGCGCCAACTTCACCTGCAACTGTTTGTAGCTGTTTAATCGCTGCTGGACGATAAACGTCGGCAGATACCATTGCTACTTTTTTCTTTTGACGTTCTTGTAAGAAACGTGCAAGTTTTGCCGCAGTGGTTGTTTTACCCGCACCTTGCAAACCTGCAAGTAGCACAACAACTGGTGGTTTTGCCGCTAGGTCTAGGCTTTCATTCGCCTCACCCATCATTTTGGTCAATTCGTCATGAACGATTTTGACGAAAGCCTGCCCCGGTGATAACTGAGTCATCACTTCTTGGCCCAATGCTTCTTCCTTAACTTTCGCGATGAATTCACGAGTTACAGGTAACGCAACATCGGCTTCAAGAAGTGCCATACGTACTTCGCGTAACGTATCTTTAATATTGTCTTCGGTTAGCTGCCCTGAGCCAGTAACATTTCTTAAACTCTGCGTGAGTCGTTCTGTTAAGGTATCAAACATTGCAAAATCCGCTTAAAATAGCCATGAGCAAAAAATTGTTTCTTAAAATAGAAAATTTATGCATAGAATGCTATAGGATACTTTAGTTCTTGCAGAATTTATATAAATGAATATTCAACATCCTGAAAAAGGTTTGACATGATCAGTCTCCCCTTGGTTTACACGATCCTAGCATTAATCGCTTATACCACGTCTTTTTGGTATTTATTCAGCCATTTAATGTCTAAACGTGCGCCGAACCATTGGTTTATTGGTGTTGTACTTGGTTTAGGCATGTTATTGCATGCAGGTGTTTTATATAACGACATGTTGACGCCTATGGGTGTGAACTATGACGTGTTCAACCTGATGTCATTTACTTCAGGTCTCATGCTATTGCTCAGTGTGTTATTTAGTACCTATCGACCTGTGCTTGCGATGAACCTGTTGGGTATTCCTGTGGCAGCGACGGGGTTGATTTTAGGCTTTGCATTTAGTCGACAAAATCAATTTATAGAGCAACATTCACTGGGTTTAGACATCCATATTATTTTGTCGCTTTCCGCGTATGCCGTCCTACTGATGGCAACTATTCAAGCGGTTATTTTGCGTTTACAAGACCGTGAACTGAAAAACAAGCAGAAAAAACGTGTATGGGTGAGCCTGCTTCCTTCCTTCCAAGCCATGGAATCTTTGCTATTTGATTTATTGATTGCTGGATTTGCACTACTGACCGTGGCGCTTGGGTTTGGTTTCTTCACCATCGATAACTTCTTTGCACAGCATTTGGCACATAAAACAGCCTTTAGCATTATTTCATGGTTCGTCTATGGAGCTTTGCTTATTGGACACTATCGATTTGGCTGGCGTGGTCAAAAAGCTATTCGCTTTACCATTATTGGTTTTTCTCTTTTGGCAGTCGGCTTTATTGGATCTAAGTTTATTTTAGAAATGGTTTTGGGCCGCTAAGTCGACGATGAAACGATTTAATATTTTATCAAGAAGGGAGCTACGGCTCTCTTTTTTATAGCTTGATTATTCACACAGAAATAACAGGCATAAAAAAAGCGCTATACAGCGCTTTTTTTCATTACGTCTAAATTATAGAGCAACGATGTTTACAGCATTCGGGCCTTTTTGACCTTGAGCGATGCTGAAAGAAACCTTTTGGCCTTCTTGCAAAGTTTTGAAGCCAGAACCAGTGATTTCGCTGAAGTGAGCAAAAACGTCAGGACCGTTGTCTTGTGCAATAAAACCGAAACCTTTAGTTTCGTTGAACCATTTAACTGTACCAGTAACTGTATTAGACATAATAATACCTATTAATTTGTTGATTTAGCCATTGGATGATGACTGACTATAACTTGGAAAATAATAAAGAATTGAACTTCATTTCTGTAAAAAACGAAGGATTATGACTAACACTGCGATACTTAAAGAAAATTTACGAAACAATACTTTTTTTCTAGTTGCAGCCATCATACATGAAATCTTAAAAGATTCAAGCACAGTATATGTTGTTGATTCCATTAAAAAACAACAGTAAAAGCCATCTTCTTATTATTACTATCCATATGTATTTACTCATTTTATTGTTAAAGTTTTATGTCAGTCAATACTTTACGACTTTGGTCCTAATTTCACCAAATAGTTACATAAAATCTTGTCATTTCGTATTCCGCGTCACCTTAAGCACAAAACCTAGACATCCCTTTCAAAACCACGTATAACTCCGTTTTTCAATTTTTGGCTGTATGACCGTGAAACTTGTTCTTGCGCCGATGGAAGGCTTAACCGACCCAATTATGCGAGATGTGTTGACGCATGTGGGGAGTTTTGACTGGTGTGTAACTGAGTTTATCCGTGTCACGGACTCTGTCCTGCCCGATCATATTTATCATAGCTATTGTCCTGAACTAAACAATGAAGGCAAAACTGCAGCAGGAACACCGGTTCATGTGCAGTTCTTAGGTAACAATCCCACTATGCTCGCGGCAAATGCTGTACGCGCGGTAGAACTTGGTGCCCCTGCGATTGATATGAACTTTGGTTGCCCTGCAAAAACCGTCAACCGCCACCGTGGTGGTTCAGTTCTGCTAGATGAGCCTGAAGTGGTGTATGAGTTAGTCAAAGCTGTGCGTGATGCTGTTCCGAGTCATATTCCTGTATCAGCAAAAATGCGTTTGGGTTATATGGACCGTAACTTCACTATGGAAAATGCGCATGCCATCGAAGATGCCGGAGCTGCATGGGTTACAGTCCATGCGCGGACTAAAGCCGATGGTTATACCCCGCCTGCCTTTTGGGATCAGTTGCAACCCATTCGTGAAGCATTGAAAATCAATGTGATTGCCAACGGTGAAATTTGGAACAATGCCGATGCCAAACAGTGCCAACTCGAATCCGGTTGTGAAGACCTAATGATTGGTCGTGCTGCGGTGACCACTCCTGACATTACACAGTGTATCCGTCGTAATACCGATGAACCGCTGATTACATGGCATGAACTACTTGGATTACAAATTCGTTTCTTAAATGGCTCGTATAAAAAAGAAATGAATATGGTCGGTCGTTATAAACAATGGCTCGGTATGATGTCGAAACATTACCCAGAAGCCAAAGTCCTTTGGGATGAAGTAAAACGCGTCAAACCACTTGATGAAATCGTGGAAAAACTCAAAGCAGGTATGTAAGTTTTAAAACACATCGCCCAATGTTAAAACGAAAAAGTGTGAAAACACCTATCTAAGCGTAGCCGCAGAGCCTTTGATTATACCTACAGTGTTCAAAGGCTTTGTTGTTTGGCAAACTCTAAAATTGCGTCGATCTCATCTGCCAAGAACTCTTTAGGATGTTCCGAAGTCGGGTTCATCACCAAGCTTGCGCCTTTGGTAATCGCAAATAATTTTTCAGCACTGATCATGACAAACTCTGCATCTGCACCGACATCCTGTTGAAGCATCGCAAGACTCAGAAAAAATGGAATGGCTTGCTCGCCTTGCTCCGTTTCCATCAATTGAAAATGTAAATGCTGCTCAGCATCACGCTCACCCAAACAATACACTTGGTTGGCTAAAAGTTGCTGATAAAAGTCTTGGTATTGCTCAGGATGATCTAAAGTCGATTCATAAAGATGTTGAAGCGTGTCGTTCATTGTTATTGTCCGTCTATTTTTATCAGTCAGATACTGTTCACAATCCACAGCATACAGGAAGTTTATGAATTATGCCGTTGATTTAAATCTTCAACGTGCTGTCGATTTGTTTTCCACGATTTTTCTAAAATTTCTTTTTCTAAACGCAACTGTATTCGTTTAAGTTTCATTTCAGAGATCACGGGTTGCCGAAAAGTTTGAACATAGTCCACCCAAGCTGTACCCCGAAAAACATTCGACGGCATCTCTGTTTTAAACACCACTTCAGGCATAAAAACAATCACAGAATGCATATTGTCTTTATCCAGTATATCGCTCAACACCTGTTCTAACACTTTCATATGTTTATAATTTTGGTGAATCGGATTTTGAAATTTAAAACTTTTTTTATAAATCTTTTGCGTCCATTGTTTTTGTCTTTCGCTCCCAAAAATCCAGCCCTTATAGTTTTTAGTTTCAATCACAAACACACCAAAAGGTTTAAAAGAAGATGATCAATTTGAGTGGTAGCTCCCTCGCCATCTGGTAAGGTCAAATCATTTAACAATATATAATGGTCTTTCAAATAAAGTTTGACATGAACGGTGACAGCAAACTCCCCCATTTTCCCCTTTAAATATGGTTTAAATGCTTTGATTGCCCCCACAATCAGTAACAATGGAATTAGCCACCAAAACGTCGAAATGAGGGGTGCAAAAATTTGAGAAATATTCACTAATTTGATTCATTATTTTAAATAAGTATATTTTCTATTTTATTGTAATTTCTCAATTTTTAACAATATTTCTTTATTTTCTAGACCGCCCGCAAAACCCACTAATTTTCCATTTGCCCCCACAACACGATGACAGGGTGCAATAATTGAAATTGGATTTTTACCATTGGCTGCACCGACAGCACGTACGGCTTTGACATTGCCGATCTGCTCTGCAATTTGTTTATAACTGCGAGTTTCTCCAAAAGGAATTGTCAGTAAAGCTTGCCAAACTTGTTGCTGAAATTCGGTACCTTCAAAGTCTAGCGGCAAGTCAAATTGCTGTCTTTTACCTGCAAAATATTCATTTAATTGCTGTGCAGTTTTGAGCAAAATCGGGTGTTGCCGATCTTCAACCAAAGCCGCCAATCGCACACGATTAGGGTTTTCATTTTCCCAAAGGACAGCCACCAATGCGGTTTCATGTGCAACAAGTTTTAATTGTCCAACGGGTGAATCTAAAAACTGATAAGAAAGTTGCATGACATACTCCAAGCTCAAAATCGCAGCACTTCATTATTCAGGAGGACGATAATTTCATCAAGACCAGTCCTGAAATAATCAGGACCGCAGCTAGCATGCGCATGGCATTGGCAGGCTCACCCAATACAACGATGCCGAGGATAAATGAACCCACTGCACCAATCCCTGTCCACACCGTATAGGCTGTACCCAACGGTAAGGATTTCATTGCATAAGACAATAAAGCGAAACTTGCGATCATGAAAACGATGGTCAAAATACTTGGCGTCAGTTTGCTAAAGCCTTCAGAGACTTTCATACAATACGCCCAAACCACCTCAAGCAATCCCGCTACAATTAATAAAACCCAAGCCATATTTTTACCCATAAAAAAAGCACAGAGGTCAATGACCGCTGTGCTTTAAAACATATTAACTTGAAGATAATTTCATCAAGATTAGACCAGAAATGATCAGTACTGTGGCTAACATCCGCATAGCAGTTGCAGGCTCACCGAGTATAAAAATCCCCACGAGGAATGAGCCAATCGCACCGATTCCTGTCCAAATGGTATAAGCCGTTCCTAGAGGCAATGTTTTCATGGCATACGCCAATAAACCAAAGCTCAGGATCATAAAAAATAAAGTGACTAAACTTGGGCCAAGTTTTGTAAAGCCTTCTGAGAGCTTCATCGAATAGGCCCAAACGATTTCAAAAATACCAGCGAATACCAGAACAACCCAGGCCATGATGCCTTCCTCCATATTAGTAGAGTCAGGTCGTCCTGACGATTTTTCTTACTGGCTTTGAACAAAGATGTAAGGGAGGTCGTTCCTCCGAATATTGTCTCAGTATAGCAAATATGCTGACTTTTAGTGCAGTCTTTACATTTTTTGACCAAATTCAGGGCGTTATTCAGTTGAGTAAAACTCTAGTGCAGATGATTTGCGCCAAAACATAGCATGTCTGTTCAAAGGACAGATTCAGAAATAAAAAAGGCATCACCAAAACCTGTTGATGATGCCCTCTTTATTTGGTCTATTCGCCGATTAGAACTTCAGACGTACACCTGCGCCATACCACCATTGTTTTTCACTTCCAGTTTCAGCTTGCCATGCCGTATGCTGATTTCCTTTTTCATAGCTGTAAGCAACATCGATAAATGGCATCAACTTTTTATTAATTTCATAGCGTGTTTCTAGCCCTAGCCATACAGCACTGAGTCCTGTTTTTTGTGCATAGGCAGAATCATCACTCAGCACCACATCTAGGTTCAGATACGGTTTTAAAATCAATTTTTGCGTCAGCAGCAGATCACGTTCGGTTTCTAAAGAAAAACTGACCTGTTTTTCTGCACCAAGATATAAATAAGCATCGGTTTCAAAGAAATAAGGTGCCAGACCATGCAGACCCACCGCAGCATCTAACTGTTCCTTGTCCGTCACTTGATGTTCATCGACACGATAACGTGCGCCAATTTGCGCATCCCAAAAGTCAGAGATCATACGGCTATACATCACTTGAGCCGCATAATCAGCGTCTTGAGATTCTGCTTTATCGGCATGTAGTTTGATGAAGAGCTTATTTTCATCGGTCCCGATTCGACTCTCAATTTCAGTCTTTAAACTTCCACGACCATCGGCATTATTGAGCCATCGACTGTCGATCTCAGTCGCTTGATAAATCTGTCCACCATGTTCACGCTTATGATCAACAGGGTGCTGCGCAGAAGCAGCACGTGACGCAATAGATGATGCATTTGCATGTTCTGCATGTTCTGCATGTTCTGCATGTTCTGAATGTTCTGCATGTTCTGAATGTTCTGAATGTTCTGCATGTTCTGCATGTTCTGCATGTTCTGCATGTTCTGCATGTTCTGCATGTTCTGCATGTTCTGCATGTTCTGCATGTTCTGCATGTTCTGCATGTTCTGCATGTTCTGCATGTTCTGCATGTTCTGCATGTTCTGCATGTTCTGCATGTTCTGCATGTTCTGCAT
>NZ_VOYQ01000017.1:0-53878 GCF_013420195.1 Acinetobacter sp. YH01024 | reverse complement strand
GCATAATCACGAATAGCAGAAGCATTAAACATAGGAGAAACAACAAGTAAAAGTTCTCCATCTTCTAATCGTAGCGCACTAATATACAGTTTCACTCGACCAACCCAAATACGTCGTTTACGACATTCAGTTTGACCAACTTGAAGATGACGAAATAAATCACTAATTTTATGATTCTTGGCTAAGTGATTGGTCACAATAAAGTTTTTTTAACACGTATACAGAAGTTAATGTCATTTTCAATTAACCATTTCTCACCGATAAATTCTCTGTCTGCAAACACATTCACAATACGATCTTTACCAAAAATGGAGATAAAGCGTTGAATCAAAGCAATACGCTCTTTTGTATCTGAATTTCCACGTTTATTGAGCAATGTCCAAACAATAGGTATCGCTATTCCACGATAGACGATGGCTAACATCAAGATATTAATATCTCGTTTTCCCCATTTCCAATTAGTTCTATCCAAAGTTAATTGGACTTTATCGAATGAAAATATATTGAAAATTAACTGAGAAATTTGACGATAATCGAAATACTGATCTGCAAAGAAGCGTTGTATACGTCGATAAAATGATTGTGGTAATCACTTGATGGGTAAGGCTTTAGATGCAGAAGAAAGATTACATGTCTGTTTTACAATTAATGCAAGCATAATCAGTGTAAAACATTTTGCATGTGACTTGTTCCACTTTAGATATTTGTTTAAGATGAGATGTAACTCATTGAAATGTGTCATCATATTCGTCGTCAGAAAACAAGTATTATGCCATTATTTCAATGAGTTATCTTTTTTTGTCGTGTACAAAGATATTTTTTAATGATAAATAAAAAGCCTATTTTTAAAGAAATTTAGCATACGGCATAGTGAAAACAACAATAGAGCAATTACTCAACAATAAACATTAACATCAATTATTTAGATCATATTCAATTTTAATAAAAAGACAAATGTGTATTAAAAATAGCCATCATACGTCTATTTTTGATTACAAAATATAATGAGGGGATTGCTTCCCATTTCATACATTTTTCATATATAAAAAGACATACTATTTTTAAGGTTTTTCTAAACCAATTTTTTTACTTCATAATTTTTAACATCATAATTAAAGGTGAACCATGCAAAATAAGAAGCGCACCCCATTAGACGCGCAACAGTCCCATCTTTGGATTATTGGTGGTGGTATCGCAGGTATGGCTGCTGCTGCATTTGCAATCCGTGATGCCAAAGTCCCTGCCAAAAATATCCATATTTTAGAAGAACTCGATATTTCAGGTGGTTCGATGGATGGTGGACATACACCGCATGCCGCGCAAGCTTGGGTAACACGTGGTGGGCGAATGCTGACCGATGAAACTTATTTGTGCCTATGGGACTTATTTTCCAGTATTCCATCTTTGGAAAATCCAGACATTTCGGTGCGTGAAGAATGTCGTGAGTTTAATGAAAAAGTGAAAACCCACGCCAATGCACGGTTGATTGATGCCGAACATGTCATTGCGGATGCAGCAAAGCTTGGTCTGAATACGCTACATCGTGCACAGATGCTGCGCCTATTAGCTTCAAAAGAAGAAAAAATTGGCAGTCGCCGCATTGATGAGTTTTTTGATGAAACCTTTTTTGAAACCAATTTCTGGCGCATGTGGCGCACGACTTT
This sequence comes from Acinetobacter sp. YH01024, assembly GCF_013420195.1. Classification (NCBI taxonomy): domain Bacteria; kingdom Pseudomonadati; phylum Pseudomonadota; class Gammaproteobacteria; order Moraxellales; family Moraxellaceae; genus Acinetobacter; species Acinetobacter sp. YH01024. The sequence continues at coordinate 52,214 of NZ_VOYQ01000017.1, read as the reverse complement.
CGCTTTTCAAAAATGGCACAGTGCAGCAGAGTTAAGACGCTATTTCTTGCGTTTTATTCAAGAATTGCCACGCATTCATACCTTAGCGGGTGTGAAACGTACCAAGTACAACCAATATGACTCGATGATTCTGCCCCTACAGCGTTGGTTAGTCGCACAAGGCGTCGATGTGCGTTTTGGACACTATGTCACAGATGCAGACTTCATTACCAATGCTGAAACTCAAGAACGCTACGCTTCACGCCTATATGTACAATTGCCTGAAGGCTCAGAGCAAATTAATCTGAAAGCCAATGATTTAGCTATTTTCACTTTAGGCTCTATTACAGCAGACTCACGTTATGGCGGTAATCATGACGTGCCTGCTCTTATTCGTCATCGAGAAGATCATGGCTGGACGCTTTGGGAAACGCTGGCACAAAAAGCCCCAGACTTTGGCCGTCCAATGACTTTTTATGGCAATGTCGATGAACATAAGTGGGAGTCTTTCACTCTGACCATGAAAGATGACGTGCTACTTAAACGTATTATTGACTATACAGACAATGAACCAGGCACAGGCGCACTCATGACTTGGTATGAGTCGGGTTGGCATTTATCCATCGTGGTTCCTGCACAGCCACACTTTGCCGACTTACCTGAAGGTTTATATACCTTATGGGGCTACGGTTTCCAAATTGACCATATAGGCGATTACATCAAAAAACCAATGTCCGAAGCCACGGGGCAAGAAATCCTAACAGAACTGATTAAACAGCTCGGTTTTGACGACATTTTAGATCATGTTTTGGCAACGACTGATGTTACTACCGCCATGATGCCATACGCCTCTGCCCTATTCGCCTGCCGTAAACCGGGGGATCGTCCACAGGTAATTCCACAAGGCTCACAAAACTTTGCTTTCCTTGGACAGTTTGTGGAAATTGAAGATGACGTGGTCTTTACTGTGGAATATTCAGTTCGTGGGGCGATGCTTGCCATTTATGAATTTTTTGGGGTGGAACGTGAAATCCCTGAAATTTACAACGGTCTACTTGATCCCAAAGTGGGTTTAAAAGCTTTAGAAACAGTGTTCCACTAAGTTTTTAATATATAGCGATAAGAGCACCTTTATGTCGCCACTATTACATAGTTTAATTTAAGCAACGTTTGGATACACGAGTGTGGCAGGGATGCCACACGTTATCCATCATAATAGGGATGTTATGTATGGGTAACAAAGGCTTTTGCTTTCTTTTGGCTTATCAAAAGTAAGGGTATTGCCTACACAAACACCTTTTATACTTTATTGAAAGTTGAGGCCGTGTACGCACCTAATTTTAAATTGGATAAAAAGAAAAATTAGATAAAACTTTATACCTCATTCGTAAATAAATTGACTAATCAACATAGGAAAAACATCTCCACGTTTTAAATAATACTCCGAAACTGACTAAGTGCTTTTCTATCTTTTTCTCATGATTTTAGATTTCATAAAAATTACCTCTGTACACGACAAATTTCATAGGATCCTTGTCCTATCAGGCTTTTTCTTTCTTAAAATTGCTAGCACTTTCTTAAATTCTTCTTTTTTTCCAAAACCAATCAAACGTAGAATAGCCATTTGAACATAGTCCAAACCGTAGCGAAATAAACTTACTGAAATGTAGGGGTTACACGGTTTGTCGCCATTACAGCATGTCCAACTGGTGTTGCGCATACGTTTATGGCGGCCGAAGCCTTACAACAAGGTGCAGTAAAGCACGGTTATCAGATTGATGTTGAAACCCAAGGATCGGTTGGGGCTAAAAATATTTTATCGGCAGAAAGTATTGCCAAAGCAGATGTGGTGATCTTAGCAACGGATATTGAGGTCAATACAGATCGCTTTGTAGGCAAACGTGTATATCGCTGCAGTACAGGATTTGCCCTTAAGCAAACGGATAAGACTTTTGCAAATGCAATTGCTGAGGCCAAAGTGCTTGAAACGGGTAAGCAAATAGCCACTAAGACAGGAAATGAAAACAAAGAAAAAACAGGAATTTATAAACACCTTTTAACAGGGGTGTCTTTCATGCTGCCGATGGTGGTGGCGGGCGGTTTGATCATTGCCATCTCGTTTATGTTTGGCCTCAATCCTGTTGAAGGAAGCTTTGCCGCATCCTTAAAGCAAATAGGTGCTGCAGCATTTACTCTTATGGTACCTATGCTGGCAGGTTACATTGCTTATTCTATTGCGGATCGTCCGGGTTTAACTCCAGGTTTGATTGGCGGTTTACTTGCCACACAATTAGAGGCAGGCTTTCTCGGTGGATTAGTTGCAGGTTTTATTGCAGGTTATATTGCGTTATTTTTATCGAAACAGCTTAAACTCCCGAGTAGCCTAGAAGCATTAAAACCAATATTGATTATTCCACTATTGGCCAGTTTAGCTGTTGGTTTAATCATGATTTATGTGGTTGGACAGCCTGTTGCACAATTGTTTGAATTACTCACACACTTCCTTGCCAATATGGGGACGACCAATGCCATGATCATGGGGGTTATCCTTGGGAGTATGATGTGTATTGATGTTGGGGGCCCAATAAACAAAGCGGCTTATGCCTTTACGGTGGGCTTACTTACGTCACAAACATACGGACCGATGGCGATTACCATGGCTGCGGGTATGGTACCGCCATTGGGTATGGCAATTGCAACTTTTCTAGCAAAGCATAAATTTGCCAAACCTGAGCAAGATGCAGGGAAGGCTGCTGTAGTTCTGGGCCTATGTTTCATTTCGGAAGGGGCTATTCCGTTTGCTGCCAAAGACCCGATTCGAGTGCTTCCATGTGCGATCGCAGGTGGTGCTGTAACTGGGGCTTTGGTTGCATTATTTAAATGTGAACTAGTCACTCCTCATGGCGGTGTAATGGTACTGATCATTCCGAATGCGATGAATTATCCATTAAAATATTTATTGGCGATTGCGATTGGAAGTGTGGTGACTGGTGTAGCTTATGCCGTAATAAAACAACGGTTAGAATAAGCCCTTCATAGAAGCTTTGTGAAAGCTATTTAGTGCAATAAATGAATATTATGCTCAATCCTATTTTGGATCAGTTGGAGAGTCTCTGCTTGAATTTGTCCAGGTAATAGGTCATGAGCGATATTGCTGAATCAGATTGTAACCTTACAAATCGAGCCAATAATTTCATCAACTTCTTGGACACAAAGTTCCGCTTCCTGAGTACCAAGTTTCACAAGAGCTTGTCGAGGAATATTCAGTGCCTCACCCATGATATCCATTTGATGTGGAGGAAAGTTCTAAACCTTTACTGATCGCTTCTGCACTGTATTCAAAGGCGATTAATGGCCGACCTGTGATTGCGGTTGAGGAGACCAATGTACCCCAAAGCCAATATTCACCCCATCCATTGTAGTAAACATTAAGTTTTTGAGCATGGATTTATTTCCTTTTGATACGTTGGCGAGCAGTACTGTTCTGAAATGACAGCTTTGTCCGTTATAATTGTATAAACATTTTTGGTTTCTGGTAATTATGTCCTCATTGATCAATTTTCTATCTCGCTTTAGTACAGCAACTCTTCAGCGCAGTCTGAGCTATGCTAAACACATTGATAGGGAAACGATTGAGTTCTTTGAGGAAAAAGACGGGGTTACGATGTATGCCCAAATTGAAGGGACAGATTATTACGATACTGCAATTACCTATAATCCACAAAAAGACCGTTTAATCGATGACGACTGCACTTGTCCGGTTGGATATAACTGTAAACATGCTGCTGCTTTAGCACGGTTATTCTTTCAGGAATATCGCCAGGAATTTCAGCAGCGTTATGCTGACTCTCAATCCCCGCAGGGAATCGCAAAACGCCAACGGGAGGATGATCAGGCGCAGCGCTGGTTGAATGATTTTAAACGGTATTTACAACAGACTGAACCAGAGCAATCTGTCAAAACAAACAATTATTTAATTTACCTGCTAGATCAGTCTGTCAGCTTAAAGAAATTGACAGTTGATGTGCAGAAAGCCAGACGCAATAAAAATGGCTCAATTGCAGGGGAAAGTTATTATACCCAATATGAAAATATCACCAGAAAGCATCTGACTTTACCTGAACAAAAACGACAATTATTTAACCAGATTTATTATTACGCCAAAATAAACAGCGACGAGCGCTTTTATCAGAGCAATCTTGATATCTCCGGAATTTTATTGGAGCATTTCAAATCTTTTATTCAAAGTGGCGATGTGTACTGGCAAAAAAAGAGCCATACTGCACTTCAATGGTCAGAACAAGGCTATCACATCGAACTGATCTGGCAACAAGGTGTAAACAAACAGACAGAGCATTTAAACATTGAATTGGTCAATGGTGATATTCGACTCGATTTGAAATCAAATCCACATATTCAGATTCTCGCGAGCCATCCACCATGTTATGTGGATATTCAACAGAATACGGTGGGCCAGTTATATGGTGAATATACGGCAAATCTTCTGTACCATTTTTTACAGATGCCTGATCTTCCATCTACGCTCTTGCCAGAGTTTGAGCAGCTTAGCCATCAATATTCAGACGTGAAAAATCTGCCTCAGCCCGAGTCTATTCAGCATATTGAGGTTCTTGAGGGTAGTCCCCAGCCCATTTTACGCTTTGGTGTTGTAGATAAACTTCATTGGAAATGGGAAGAGTCTGTTTGTGCCGAAATTGAATTCTCCTATGCAGGCGGGCGAATAAAAGCAGGTACATCAGGTGACAGTTTTATTGGTGAGCAGCATGGCAAAATGGTGCGACAGCTTCGGGACTTAGTTCAGGAACAACAGTCAATCCAGCGTTTACAGCTATTGGTCGAATCACTGAAGTGGGTAAAAGATCTTAATTATTACCAGCAATTAAAACTGGATAAACAACGTCTTGATTCTATGGTTTTTGCGTTCTATGGAGACTGGATCAAACAGCTGATGCCCATCAATCAAATTGAATTGATTGGATGGCAGATAGAGCATCTGGAACACAGCCCATTTAAGCTGCAATATGTTGAAAATTTAAATATTTCCATCACTGAATCTGAAAGCCAACAAGACTGGTTCAATATCGGGGCGACCGTTCAGGACAGTGCAGGCAATAGCTATGATTTACTCGATGCACTTGTGGCTTTGGTGAAAGAACAGCCTGATTTACTTGATCCACGGATTTTTGGTCATCTGAATGACAGTCAAATTTTCACCGTGAAAACTGCAGTTGATCAACCTGATTTGGCGCTATCCGCTAGGGATATTAAGCCGGTATTATTGCATCTGCAGAGCATTTTACAGCAAGAAGAGCGCAGTATTGATCGCTATGATGCGAGTCAATTATTAGAATTGCAGCATAATCTTGGGATGACATGGCAGGTCAGTGATCGCCTGCAGAAATTTGTACATAAATTCAAACAAGGCTATCAGCAACAACTGCCAACACCACAAGGTTTTCAGGGGGAGTTGCGTCTATACCAGCAGCAGGGCTTAGGCTGGTTACAGTTTTTAAGGGAAACCCAGCATGGCGGGATTCTGGCAGATGATATGGGTTTGGGTAAAACAGCACAAACTTTAGCCCACTTACTCATGGAAAAGCAGGCTGGTCATTTGCAGGACAGACCCGCCTTAATTGTTGCACCCACATCGCTGATGCATAACTGGTTCAAAGAAGCGGAAAAATTTACCCCTGAGCTCAAGGTACTGCTGCTACAAGGCCCCGACCGCCATCAGTATTTTGAGCAGATTTCACACTATGACATTGTGTTAACCACCTACCCGCTCTTGGCGAGAGATGAAGAGCAACTAAAGCAATATGAATATCATCAACTCATTCTGGATGAAGCGCAGAATATTAAAAATCCGCGTGCCAAAGCTGCACAGGTAGTACGGCAATTAACAGCGCGACATCGTCTATGTCTAACCGGTACACCTATGGAAAATCATTTGGGTGAGCTGTGGGCACTATTTTATTTTCTAATGCCAGGATTTTTATATTCACAAGAAATCTTTAATAAAAAGTACCGCTATCCTATTGAAAAACGCGGTGATCAGCAGTTAAGGCAAAAGTTGGTAAACCGCATTAAACCCTTTATTTTACGTCGCTTGAAAACTGACGTTGCCAAGGAATTGCCTGAAAAAACCACGATTGAAGTCAATATTGACATGAATGAGCAGCAATCCAAGCTATACGAGGCTGTTCGCGCCACGATGCAGGCAAATATTCAGAAAATTGTGGCAGAAAAAGGCTTTAAGCGTAGTCAAATCCAAATTTTAGATGCCTTGCTGAAGCTGCGTCAGGTCTGTTGTCATCCTAGCTTGCTGAAACTGGATTCAGTTAAAACCGGGCAGGCGTATTCTGCCAAACTTGAACAGTTGATGGATATGGTTGTTCCAATGGTGGAAGAGGGACGAAAAATTCTTATTTTCTCTCAGTTTACCTCAATGTTGGAACTGATTGAACAACAGCTCTATCACGCAGAAATTGGCTATGTGAAGCTGACTGGAAAGACCAAAAAGCGAGATGAAGTCATTACAGCATTTCAGTCTGGACAAGTGCCGGTATTTTTAATCAGTCTGAAAGCAGGAGGGGTCGGTCTGAATCTAACTGCCGCAGATACGGTCATTCACTATGATCCATGGTGGAACCCTGCTGCTGAAGATCAAGCTTCAGATCGTGCATGGCGGATTGGACAGGACAAGCCGGTATTTGTGTATAAGCTGATTACCAATAAAAGCATAGAAGAAAAAATTATTGCCTTGCAGCAGAATAAAGCAGAACTGGCACAGTCTATTCTAAGCACAGATCATGAGGGAGAAGCGAAACTGACGGAAAATGACGTGATGAACTTGTTTGAGAAATTTTAGTTTGGTTTCAGGTTACCCTAATCATCTGTAAGTATCTGAAAGTCTGGATGCAATTTTTTCCAATGTTCTCTTAATTTTTCTTTATGAACAGAAATCATAGGTAAGTCTAGTAATAGCGCTGGCCATACTGACCGTGCTTTATCGATGATCTCACGAAGTTGTTTTTCTATAACACGCCATGGAACACCGACTTTTTCAGCCCATTGTTCAAAGTGTTTCATCTCAGCTAAATACCAATCTTTATTTTTGGCAAGATTTAAGGCGAAATGACGCTCATTTTCAATATATACACTTGTCATCAATATATCGTATGCAGGGGATAATCTTGGCGTTGTTTTATCGTGATAAATCATACTCCAGTTCTTTAAGTGTGCATCTCCATTGGCGAGTAAAATATTGACGAGTAAACGGCTGGCAAATTGCTGAATATCAAAAATTTTGTTATCTGAATAGTGATAAATGATCTTACCGATCTGCTCATAATTTGTGGTGCTGTATTTCTGCTGTGGATATGAACCAAAGATCTGAGCAAAATCTTCAATATGAATAAGCTCTGTAGTATTAGCAGTACTCTGCCTATCGAATCTTTTGATTGCAAAAGCATATTGCTCTTGGGGTAAATTTAATGGTGGAAGGTTTTGTAAGAGTGCCATATCCACCAAGCGAATCTCAGGGACATCTATTCCAACCATTTTGGCAAGGCTCATCATAGAATATTCATTTAGCGGAACAAAAGCATGTCTGGAAGAAGGAGTTTTGATAATCCAGTCCCCGAGTAGAGACGATTCCGTTGCCTGGACTAGTGTAAAACGCCCATCTTTGGCTTTCATGGAAAACTTCATTTGGACGCCGGCCAAGGAAAACTTATTATCTGTTCGAATCTCTTGCTTTAAGATCTGATCTGGATTAGAGATCTGCAGTTTGAATTTTATTTCATCTGGAATTTCTTCTGGATCTAATGGAGTCGCAATGAGTGCTCCAGGTAAATCATGACCTAAAGCTGCCAATAACTGAAATTCATTGTCTATATGTACTTTGAGGCTTTGTGCAATCAGTTCGCGTAATGCACCTTCTGGTAGCAAGTTTGATAGCAAGGGATGTAAACGCTGATGTGTAACATAGGTCTTTTCTAAAATCTTATCCACTTGAGGATACAAGGGGGAAGTCAGCAGGCTCAAGGTTGGGCGTTGCTGATCAGAGCGGAAAGAATCTGTAAAAACCAGAATATTTTTTCCGCTCTGAAATCCTGCCAAGTATCCAACGACAGCGTGATGTAATGTTAATTTCAGGACGGCAACAGTATTCATGGTTCCTCTCCTCCGAGAAGACCCTTCCATGGGTTAGTCATTAAGTCATCCTGATCTTCAATAGTGACTTCAATTTCATCATTCAATAATTGTCTAATCAAATGAACCTTATCATCAGGGATGAGCATCAGTTGAGCATTTAATCCTGCCGCGATAATTTCTAAGGTCTCTAATCGAGGGTTACCCTGACTTTCCAGCTTTTGGTATTGCTGTCTTGAAATGCCTGTACGGGATTGCATATCAACTTGCTTTAAGCCCAATTGGGTTCGTCTTTTTTTGATTTGCTGAAGTAAAGACTCATTCATTGTAGACACATTTATTGCTTTTTAGTGTTATAAGAAACATATTAGTTTCTTTTTTCTTGAAAAGCAATTTATGATTTTATCATTTCGATCTGCAAAACAGCCTTAGCTACGTAGTGATCTGAAATGACTCTGAAAATACAGTTAAAATTTGCATTCGGACCCGCATCCTTTGTGATGGCCAGTTATTTTGATGCCAAGGAGACCCACACATTTAGAATTTTAAAAGCGGCTTTACGTTTAATTATCTTATGGATTGAAAATTGGGGTAGTGTCAATAGATCTAAAATTATAAAACGATATTATTGTGTGATTGTTCTACAATATAGCCTAGAGCTTTATAACTTTTACTCCTTCTCTGAAACATTTTGACAAATATCGGATGGTTAACATCAACATAATCATATACCTGAACTTCAAATTTACCTTCATTTGATCTATGAATACGCCCAACATATTGAGCCAAAGTGCCTTTCCATGAAATCGGGAATGCCAAGAACAAGGTATCTAAACGAGGAAGATCAAAACCTTCACCAATGTATTTTCCCGTGGCAATCACAACATGAGCATCATCTAAATTTTGTTTTTCTTTTATGTTTTTTGTATGGCTCATACCTCCCTGTAAAATAGATGTTTTATACCCTAAATCATTCAACTTATTTCTAAGATTTTCGGCATGTTTTCTACGTTCAGTTAAAATTAACGGGATCTGACCATTTTGAATACAATGAGAGACATCTTTAATAATGGCATTATTACGTTCTGTATCTTCAGTAAGATGTTGCATCAGCTTTGAAATATGTGGTTTATTTTCGGTACCAAAGAAAATTTCTGGGAATTCACCTTCATAATTTACTTTTATTAATAATTTTTTAAGCTGGGTGTGATTGTTGGATTTTGCTTTGTATACAATAGAACCAGCTTGCATGAAAATAATGGGTTGATGCCCATCTTGACGTTCTGGTGTAGCAGTTAACCCGAGAATGTAGTAGGGACTGACTTCACTGAGAAGAAATTCATAGCTTGGTGCGGATAAATGGTGGCATTCATCTACGATAATTTGTCCGTAATTAAAGGCGATAGGTTTGATTGAATTATTTACACGGTTGATTAGACTTTGATATGTTGCAATGTCAATTTGATTAGATGGTTTGGCTTTTCCACCTTGTATTGTACCAATTTCGACATCGGCTAAAAATGAATGTAATCGTTCTTTCCATTGAGAAACAAGTTCTTTGTTATGAACAATAATGAGTGTATTTGTTTGGCGTTTGGCAATGATAGAGATTGCAGTAACAGTTTTTCCAAAAGCCGTTGGTGCATGTAGAACTCCAACATCGTGTTCAAGGATTTTTTTACATGCCATTTCCTGTTCAGAGGATAATTCGGTAAGTAGATTTATATTGACTAATATGTTGCCTTTAGTACGTTGATCTTTTAGTTTTATTTTAGTATCTTGTTGATTAAGCAAGTGAATTATATCTGTTAGGCATCCTCGTGGTAAACTGAGATATTGTCCTTCAAGGCGGGCACAGCATATGTGTCTTGGAATTCCTGTCGTTGAAAAACGCATTGCTTGTGCTTTAAAAAAACGAGGGTTGGAGAAAGTGGCTAATCTTTTTAATTGAGCTATCAATTGAGAGGGTAATGTCTGAATTGGAATGTGAATCATATTTGCGAATACCAATTCAATAGCGTCTGGACATCCCGCGATCTTTTGATTTTTTTTAGGAATATTTTTTACCCATGGAGCCTCATGGTCAACATCTGTTTGATTCTGTTCGATGAAATTGTAGCCTAGTTCATTCACAATATTATTAACTTCAGAAGAACTCATTAATTCAGTTTGTTGTAAAACAGTCCATGGGTCAGTAAAGGCATTAAAGTTACTGTCAATAAAGGTACTATTTCCTAGCGCTCTTGCGTGCTTTTGTAAGGGTAATGCTATTAAATTTCCAAATCCGCCTGCTGGCATGTGATCTTGATTTGGAAACATACGATCATAAGATTCAAAATCTAGAGCTGGATAAAGTTCCATGGCCTTATCTAGAATACCTGCACCCATTAAGCGAGCTTGCTTAGCTGCAATTGGTTCAGAGAAAAATATCCAAACATGTGCGCCATTACCTGAACGAGAGCGCTCAACCAAAAATGGTATATTTAAAGATAAGCACGCTTCAGAAAATGCAGTTACACAATTTTTCCAATCTGATTTATCAAAATCTACTGCGAGTAACCTACATTGATCTGTTGCTAATAGTGGGTAAATGCCTATAACTTTCTGTCCAGTTAAATGAGAATAAAGAACTTCTTGTGTGATGGGTAATAGTTGACGGCTTTTACAGTCTGAACATTTAATTTGAGGTTTGTAACAAATGCCATGTTTCCACTCATTTGCACAAGCAACAGAATAACCAGATTTTCCACTGCTATTTTCCCAACGATAAGCAAAGGTATCAGTTCGTCCAATAAACCTTTGAGAAAATAATAAAAGTCTTTCTTCTGCTGATAAATAATTCTTATTTTTTTCTTCAAGCGATATAAGTTTTTCTTTTTCTTGATAAAGGCTTTGATATTCATTTTGTAATAATGTGATTTGGTCTAAAATTTGCTGTAATCTAACTGCAATTTCTTTTAACTTATTATTCACTGATTTTTCCTAAAACACAGCTATTACTGTCCTAATATCAAATCTTAAATTAAAGAATTACAATATAATAAATCAATTAATTTTCAAAATATTATACAAAATTATTTATATGCATTAATTTCTTTAAAGTTCTGCTCGAAGACCCTCTAGCAATTGTAAAACAGAGAACAATCCCTGAGCATTTTGAATCTGTTCTACCGGAATGCCATTAGTTAATTTATTTGATGACTTCATGAAATGCTGCATCCAGGTAGTATCTCCACCCGCCAGAGCATCTAGTGATGTGGTAATACGGATTAAAGTGAGGGCGATTTCTCCCTGTTTTGAAGTGGGATCTAATTCAAGAGAGGTTAAAGTTTTCACCGAATCTATACTGAGTATTAAGGCTAGTTGATCCTGTGCAAGACCAAGTCGTTCAGCAGCAGCTAAAACTGCCTTAGCTAATATCATTTTCTGTTTTGCAGTTTTTTCTGATGTTGTATGCATGACCGATCCCTGTTTCAGACGCTGCTAATTCATAGAGTTTATACTATTTAATTATCGTTGATCAGACACTCAATTTTTACTAAAGATATATTAAGTTTGGCTTTAGATAAGGAAGCAACGGTTAAATTATTTAACCGCATGTAGTGATTTTTAGAGCTTCAACTTGCAGTTCAAGAGATCGAGGTCTGCCAATACAGGCTAGATGTAAGCAAAATTTAAATGCAGCAAGAGCATGACCATCTTTTACTGAGTAGAGTTGTAGACGAGGAAATTCCTCTTGAGTTGATGGATGTTTATCTGTTGATGCTTTTGCTAATTTGAAAAGTTGAGGCTGTTGTTTAGCATCTAACTTTGTTTGCAAATCTTGTCCAAGTAAGTGCCAAAATTTGGCAGGAAATAAAGCCTTAACTTGGGAGTAAAAATGTTCGAGTTGATCGATATTCTTCCAGCGATAATGGATACCTGTGTGTGATGCCGTCACTCGATTCAAAAATATATTCAGAACGGATTCAATTTGTGCTGGATTTTTACGAGCTATTTTCTGTAGATGTTCAAAAAAATAAGTCACCGCATGAAGCTCTTCAGCGCTATCAAGCATTGCTGGTTTTAAGTGGGTTGAGCTATCAATACTAAATAAACGTGGATTCCCTTTTTTTGATTTAATGTTTGCTAAATTTAGAGCATTTTCATACCAATAATTGACGAGTTCTTCTGGCAAGCACATACGTTGAGCTGTACTTTTAGGATCTTGAGTAGTCTCCAATATATTGAGCGTTTCATAGAAGCGTTGAAGTGAAATTTTAGAATCTTCTGTTCCAACAAAGAAATCAAAAAAATCATGGGATTGATCTATTTGTAACGACAGTTCATCTAAAATGTCAGTAGCATTACTTTGGAGCCAGTTTGTTTGATCGTTCAATAATATCGTTGCTAGAGCGGCCTGATTTTTTTCAAAATTAAAGTCTTTTTCATCCGTTGTTATTTTCAAATTTTTAAACGTTGCATTGTAGCCCATGATTTTTTTAGCCAGTTCATTTGGCATATCTGGATGATGTTTTAGTAGTTTTTGACCAGCTATGAAATAACTTAAATGAATATAGCTTTTGAATGTTTCAACTGGCTCTATATGTCCTAAGAGATGTGCAATAACAAACCAATGGTTTTGTCCATGTTGATTTTGAAGTAGCTCAGCTCGAATTTTTTGATATTCGTTTTCGCTATAGTCGGTTAGCTTTTGCACAAGTGGTGCATATTCACAGTTCAGTAAAAGCGATAAATGATTCGCTGCAGTGTGACGAAAAGAGTGAAAGGAGTAATGATGCCCTTTAAAGATCTGATTTAATATCAGTTTTAGAGGTACGGTGACAGTGTGTTTATTCAGTTTTTTATTTTCATTCAAGTTGCTGAACAAATATAAACTTTTCTTGTTCTCTAAACGTTTTTCAACAACAAAATCGCTAAAGAATTGGTATTCCTCATCTTTAAGTAAAGCGTAGGCAGGCACAATCCGTTCCGCACTATCAGTTTTGAGCAGATGTTGATTCCCTTGTTTTTTTGAACCATAAGGCTGAACCCAGATAGAAAATTGATTTAAACCCTCGATATCTTTTACACGTAACCCGAGTATTTCATTAATACGCATACCAGTACGGTAAGCCAAAATATAAATAATTTTTAATAATTTATAGTGATGGTCTGAGATGGATTGGTCATGTAAGAGCTGATTTAACTTCTTTAATATGACCTGGAAGGCTGTGTGACCTATGATGCGTGCCCGTGGTCGACTTTGCGATGCAATAAATTCAAGTTCAAAATCTTCTGCTTGAAAAACAATTTGTTGAAAGGTGTGAAAGCGTTTCAACATGCGGATTGTTTGGTCTTTAGATTTTTTAAACTCAGGTCGATCTGCTTCATCAGCAAGTCGTGTATTGCTAATGATTTGTTGATAGATTTTGTTCAGCAGATCATTAATGTCATCGTCGGCATCGAAGTATTGTAAGGCATGAGTTAAAAACGGTTCTGCGATCCGGGTGTAATATGTATAGATTGAACTATCTGCGAGTTTTTGATTGTCTTGAAATGCCTTCGTGTACAGAGTTGTATCAAAATCAAAGGTGGCTGAGAGTTCATTTATTTGCTTTAAACTCGGTCGGTAGAGGCTGATGAGCCATAACACAATGCGTTTAGAAAACTCATTAAATTGCTTTTGGTGACGCAAGAAAAAATCAATAATGAGTTCAGCAATAGGTTGGTCCGTTGATGATGTGCGAATTATTTTCAGCAAGTTTTTATGAATAAATATCACATTCTCTACTGCTTCAGACGTATTGAGATCTGGTAGGACTTTGGCTGTAGAAGAGACATTTCGTTCGATTTCATCAGTTAATTGAGTTTTAAATTTTGGGAATGCAAAGTTTTCAAACTCATGTTCTGATAAACCACACGTGAGTGTGTTTTCTAACAAACATTGTGAAAGGGCAGGATCAACATCTGCATTCTGCAGTTGTAGCCAATTAAAATTGGCGTAGTCACGTAAAAACTTAAAAGTCTTTTTGGTGTATGGATGTTTTATTTTTTGAAAAATGAGGTGCAGATACGCATTCACGTCTAGACTGATGTCACGAATTTGTCTTGTATTGAAGTGAATGAGCCAGAGTCGTGTGAGTTGATCTGGAACAAAATTACGTGATTTTCGTATCGTTTTTTCATCAACAAATAGATCGCCATAGCTTGGAGAAAGTGGCTCTAAAAAGATGATATTAAAATCGCAAATTTTTTGGATTTTTTCAGGGTTTTTTAAATGTTCGAGCAAAGCATTTAATGAAGCTGTTTGATTTAATCCACCGTATAACATTGAGCAAAGCAGAATATTCCCAATAATTTCATCATCAGAAAAAGCGGAACTATCTTGAGCAAGAATCCAGTAATCCCACAGTTTTTCGAGGATGATGTCAATTTCATGACCGGCTTGGATCCAATCTAAGGTGAAAATTGGTTCATCGCGTTTCATCTCAAAGGTGAGATAAGGTAGTGGGAGGTCTAGGTTATTACTTTTATTGAGGTCTTTGATATATGTTCGGAAGAATTCATGAGCATATTTTTTCCAGGCAAGATTCGGTGCTTTACGTTTAATAAACTCATAAATTGCAGGATAAGCTTGAATTAAGTCTTCATTTGAGAATTTTTGTTCATCAAAGTATTGTCGGAGCTCTTGTTCTGCACCAGCTCGTATGTCGTTTTTAGACTTATCTCGTTTGAATTGACGTCTGTCTTCAGCATAGCGTTTTTCTGAGATTTTTTTATTGCGTGATGACATGAGCTTCAACACCTGTAATTTTAAAATATGTTTTCATTTGCTCTAAAACATCTGCAATTTTAGAAAATTGAGAGAGCGATAAACTGGAAAATGGATGTGCTGCTTCTTGTTGCATTAGTTCATGCCCAAATAGAGCTAAAATTTCAGGTTCAGAAAATTTATGAGTCAAAAATGCACGAGCTGTGTGGCGATGCCAATTTTCATGAGCAAGTCCTAATTCAGGATGGAAATTTTTGACTGTAGAATGACTTAGTGGTTTCCACTCATCATCTTGGATGATTCCCAAAAAGGGCAGCTTACTTGCTTCTATTTGTTGTATAGCATCACTTAAAGCTGGATGACTCATCATGATTTGAGTCGAAAAATATTCTAAAAATTTAAGGAATTTTTTTATCTCTTCAACTAAAAATGAACAAAGTGGGATTAAACGTCCGAATCCATTGCGGCCGCCTGCTTCTTTGTCAGAAACCATCAAAATTTGGCGTTTTAAATTAAAGTTTTTAAGAAATCCAGGGAATTCAGCAACGGGGCGTGCTGCTGTAAAAAGAAGCAGGATATGCCACATCCATATGTTGTAGTGGTTGTATATAGCAATCAGATCGTCTTCAGCTTGTGAAAAAATATTAAACTTCAATACAGCAAAAATCTCTGTAATGATCTGTGGTTTTGGAGCTTTACGACTACCAAAATGAATTATTGAATCAGGGGGCGAAGGTACACAACTTTCATATGTGCTTGCTATATCTGCACAAAGTGATTTTAGAATATCAACATATTGTGCATGTAATCGTGGAATATTCTGATGACAATAAGAAATAGATGATGACTGATTGGCATCAATCCCTGTGATTAAATCTGCGAGTTGTTTATTCCCTGTTTTTGCAAGAACCGTATGATGCAGTAGAGAACTCACCTTTACGACAGACAGTTTTGGAATCAATAATTCTTGTCTTAATTTGCGTAAATATTGCTGTATATCATCGAAACTAACCGAATCCATTTTGCGGAGATCCTCAATGAATAGATTCGGGACTGGAATGTCTAAATAGATCGTCTGATTAAGCAAGCTTGTTGAATACTCAAAATCACGGTTCTCAAATACATTAAATTTACTGCTTAAGAAGAATTGATCATTTTTATGGATCAATTTTTGGCGGTTATTTAAGCTTTTAGCTCGCTTGCTTTGTATATATAGCCACTCATTCACACTGTTGCCTGTCAAAAATGCGAGCATCAGGATTAAAGCACTTTTATTTTGATGTTCAGAGTAGTCCACATGAAGTCTTTTCAGTAGATGGTTCACGCTAGATGGATTCGGGAAAAAACTACTCGACGTAAGTAAATGTTCTTTGCGTTGAATATGTTTTGCAACAAGCGGTAGAACATAGTTTTGACTCGTTTCTGAATGTGCTGCAAGTGGTGTGACGTGAGTTGGATTGACAACAATTTGCCGATTAATCGGCTCATCGATTAAGGTTTCTATATTCAGTGCTTTAGATTTAGCCCCTTTTTTGATTTCGATACTTTCTTCAATGAATTGTTCTTCATCAAGAAACTGATGTTGAAGCTGCGTATCGATACTTGCACGTGCAATCTTCGCTTTGTTTTTTAAAATGTAGTTAAAAGTAATCCGAATATCATTGAGTAGATTGCGATCAAACTCAGGCAATTCATCCGTATCTAATGTGATCAGATGTTGAATAAATTGTTCTAAGCTCTGTGTTGGATCTTGAAGATAGGTACTCCAGAGACGTTGATACTCTTCTGTATTTTGATATTTTTTTTCAGTATCTAAATTTTTATTTGCAGTCCTAAAGCGCTGGAATAAGCGCTTTACGGTATTGAAGTGTTCTGTGTGTGCTTGTTTAAAAAGCTCTGGTTTAAGCTCAGGAAGAGCAATTAAATAAATTGCCGCTTTTAAAACTAAAATATTCCAATGCTGCGCATGAGTTTGTGATTCAGATAGTTGCGCAATTGAATTGATATATGACGTGATTGGCAGATTGCTGATCTTAACTTTTTTAGAAAAAGAGATTACCGACGGCTTTGGTAAATCTGACTGAAATTTTATATCGGCGTTAAAGTAATCGAGATTGAGACCATCTAAAAAGTTGTCAGTCTGTTGAGAAGATAATAATTTAATTATAAAGTTAATATGTTGTGCACGTTCAAATTGCTCATCATTGAACAGTTTTTCAATCGTTTTTTGTAGTGAAATAACGGGTAAATCAATATGCTCGTTTAGTTCGTTAAACATCAAGATCTCCAAATTTTTTCTGCAGTTATGCAACTATCAGAGCAATCGATTAGTTCTTTTGCACACCTGCTGTGTTGTGATAATTCAGTAAAAATTTGTGTACGTTCTTGCTTGATATTTTTTATACGTTGATTGAGTTGATTACGAGAACATGAAAGTAATTGTGCGAGTAGTTCTAGACTCATTTGATGATGAGGTTTGAACGAAGTCTTTTTATTAAGTGTTAATAACGTTTGACGCGAAAGATGAGTGTTAATCAAATGTAAAGTTTTTCTTGGATTTAACGACTTGATGTCAAGTTTTACAGTTTTGATAAATTGAATAAATTCACGACTGCATAACTCCTTAAGAAATACTAATTCATCATCTGAAAAAGTAGGTTGTTGATGGATAATTAAAGTGATTTCTTTAACATCTTGTTTTACATAGCTTAGATATAAGTGGATATTATTAAAGATGGTATAGCCATCAATTTTTTCGCTTTTCCATACATGGAGCTCTTTTATGCGATTAGAAATATCTAAATCTACAGCAAGTTTTTGAAATATATTTAAGTAGCAAAGATGTAAACCATAAGCATTTGGATCAATCATAATTTTGATTTTTTGAAAATTTTTTACAGCTTTTATCTGTGTTTTTGGAAACTTTAAAAGTAGTTCAGATGTCAAATCCATAAACGGCATTGAGTAAAAACAATACAGTAATATTCATCTATTTTTTAATAGAGGAGCAATGGCTGGAAATACCATATATTGTGTTATTGAATTATAAAAATCCCTGTATATAGTAATTTTTCTCTTTTTTAAATGGTAATTAAAACCAAACAGGGATAAGTTTTTAGTAAGCATATAGATAAATTAAATTTGATTGATACAAGGAGCTGCATATGGAAATTAAACAACTGAAACAGGTAGAAGTCGTTACAGATGTTGTATGTGATGTATGTAATCAATCAACTCAACTAGAGTTTGCAACCTTATCAGCAAATTGGGGTTATGGCTCAAAGCATGACGGGGAAAGATATGAATTGCAGTTATGTGAAAAATGTTTCTTTTATGCTCTGGCGACATTGAAAAAAGAGCGAGCAGATGAGTTTATGTTTGATGGAAATTTTGACCTTTCAACCCTAGATAGGTTTGGATTGAAGTGAACCTATCATCTCGATAGGTTCTAAGAATCCAGAAAATACTGATTCAGATCCAAGCCAGTAGCTTCATTTTTAATGGCGAATAAGGGATTCAGGAAAAATATTTTTCTTTGCTTCGAGGTCACTGAGTTCGGAAAATGCTTGAATACCGCCTGCGGCTTTAATTCCATCTAAAGCGACAGATAGAGCTTCCTGATCTGACGGGAATGTTTCATCCCATACCGTAGAAGTACCATTTTGGTTTACCACTTCCAGTGTCCAGTCACTATCAGGTAATCGATAAATTAGAATTTCAATTTGCTCATTATCCTCTTGTAAAACTTGAGATAAGGGAGAGTCGATTAAATCATTTTCATCATAATCCAGAGTACTGTCATTATCAGACATCAGCGGCAGCCTTTATTGTATTTAACATCCGTCCATAGTAATGAATGAATTAAATTTTGCCTAGCAGTGGATATTATGGGGTACAAAGAATGGCTAAATTCAAAAAATAATTGCCCCGACAATAAAACAAAATAATCCAAAAATCACCCAAATCCAGACATTCGATTTGGGTTTCTCAGTATGTGATGTATAGAGTGGTTGTTGTTCCTGAGCAGGATTCTCTTGGTTGCCAGCTCTGTTCTTATAGGGCTGGTGTTTTGAATAGGATAGGCCTGTGCCAGGAATACCAACGCTGGTTCGGGTGCCTTTTTTGCCAATATTTAAAGAAGCACCAGGTTTGCCAATGCTTGCACTGCTGATGCCTTTATGCGTCAGATTGATTTTTAATCCAGGTAATATTTTAATACTCTTGCGAAATCTGAAGCCCATATTTTTTCCATTTACAAGAACCAGTTTGGTTTCTATCTCAGTTGTCCGGATACAGTGAAATAAGAGTTTGATTCATTCATAGGACTGATCATTTGACTTATCTAGTGAAATATCAGTATGTTCTTTAACATAAGATATTGGCTTTTAGACAATGAATCAAACATCAAATTATTACAATCAACATGCTCAAGCATTTTTTGAAAATACCTATCAGGTTGAGATGGAAAGTCTTTACGCACCATTTCTAAGATATTTGCCCGAACAGGCATTGATCCTGGATTTGGGCTGTGGCTCGGGGCGGGACACTTTGGCATTTAAGAAAAAAGGCTATCAAGTTGAGGCGATTGATTATTCTGCTGAGCTGGTTGAAAAGGCGAGAGAGCTGACAGGCATCAATGTACGTCAGCAAAGTTTTTACGAGCTGAATGAAGTAGCTAAGTATGATGGGGTTTGTGTTAGCGGCAGTGTAAAAATGACCCCCTTGGTTAATATAGCGGTCATTTTGGACTGCTCAACATGTTAACTTTGGAGCAAGTAGTGACAATCCAAATACTTCATCAGCAAGGTAAATCTATTAAAGCTATTACTCGTGAACTGGGGGTGTCCAGAAATACCGTACGTAAATATTTACGGCAAAACACCACACCTCAGTATCAGCGTATACAGCCTAGAATAAGTATCCTTGACCCATATAAACCCTATTCACTCCAACGTGTAAACGCAGCTCATCCTGAATGGATTCCTGCTGTTGTGCTCTACCAGGAAATTTTAGGGTTGGGATATCCAGGAAAGATCAGGATCTTGAGGGAATATCTTGCAACATTAAAACCAGTTGCCAAACCGGAACCGATCATTCGTTTTGAAACCCAACCTGGCCAACAAATGCAGGTGGATTTCACCACAATTTGACGCAACAACACGACTTTGAAAGCCTTTGTCGCAACATTAGGGTATTCCAGAGCGACTTTCGTGAAATTTTATGATCATGAACGTATGGATGCATGGATCGATGGTCTAGAAAATGCATTTCAGTTCTTTGCAGGAGTACCTCAAGAAATCCTGTTTGATAACGCTAAAACGATCATGATTGAACGGGATGCCTATCAGGAGGGGCAGCATAAATGGAACCCCAAACTGCTCGACTGCGCCAAGAAGTACAGCTTTCGTCCTCGCGTATGTAAGCCCTACCGTGTACAGACCAAAGGCGGAGATCAAAAAGTTATTACAAATATTCTAGGGGATGATGTAATCAATCAATGCAGCTGGAGCTTGAACTTGATCAGTAAGTTGGTGGCATGCATGATGGGCAAAGATATGAGTTTAAGTCATGCAAGATTTTTTTCTAGCAACATCAAAATAAGCGAATAGAAGAATTTAGATTTAATGAAAATTTTGACTTAGTTCTACATTGATAGGGTGGACTAAAGTAAGTTTAATAATATGAGTATATTGGGCGGTATAATTTTTTAATGAGCTTTGGTGTGTTGAATTTTTTAAGTAATTTCAATCTCTTATATGTTGAATTTTCTTTGTTTTTTATTTTTATGAGAGCATCCGTATAAATATTGCAGATTATTATCTTAATACTTAAATGTACTACGAAGAGAGACAGGTTGTGTCGTATTAATCGAGTTATTCCTTGAATAAAATTATAATGATGTATAAGCTACTGGAGAAAATCTTCCAGTAAATCTGTTTTTAAGACGACTAGACTATGAGTTTTACATTGCGCTTTTCAGGTCATGAGACTTTTGCATTAAGATATGGATGGCTTAATAAGTCGTATAATTCATTGGATTATAAAGAAAAAAATGAAGAAAATTTGGTTGTTGACCTAGGTGTAGGTAAAAATATGGTCAATAGTATCAAATATTGGACCGAAATTTCGGGTTTACAACCGCTTAAAGTTAGTGATCAAAAAAAAAGGTATATTTCTGACATTACAAAAGTTATTAAGTTATATGATTCTTATTTAGAGAAACCGGTATCAAACTGGCTTTTACATTATTATATTCAAAAAAATTATTCAGAATTGACGTTTGCTCGATGGTATTTCAATTTCTCAAATAAACAGTTTTTTGATAAAAATGATTTAATTTTAGATTTAATGGATTGGTTAAATGCAGAGGATTTAAAAATCCCTGCACTTGCAACTTTGCAGAAAGATTTTGATTGCTTTGCACTTTGTTATGGGAAAAAGCTAAGTAAAACTTTTAAAGGGGAAGATAGTTTTGTCTCTCCTTTAAATGAATTAGGTTTACTGTATCATTTAGAAGCTAATAAATTTAAGTCTGATTTTACTGAACAAAAAAGTTTAAAGCCTGAAGTATTTTTATACTGTCTAGTGGATTTTTGGCAAACATTTTTTAAGAATACTTCGACAATTAGTGTTGATAGTATTTTAACTATGCCTGGAAGCCCTGGGCGTTTGTTTAGAATCAATAATATTGGTATCGATTTTTATTTAAATCAGTGTTCACTACTTGATGAAAGATTCTTTTGGTCAGATACATTAGGTATTCGCAGCTTAGCATGCAAAGATATTCAAGATTTTGATTTAGATAGTTTATTAGAAAAAATTTATAGTGAGAGTGAGTAAGATGTCAACGACTAATTTGAATCAATACTACCAAATTAATGTGAATCATCTACTTTCTACGCGTTTAGATACAGATATTTCAAAAGAATTTTTTGATAAAGTTATTTTCCATGGCACAGCATACAATGCTTTGGCTACTGTAGTGGACTCAAAATCTTCTACATTTACCATTACAGGTAGTTACGGTACAGGAAAATCAACCTTAGCCGCAATTTTGACTGGTTTTGTACATTCCGATCAAAATATTCGTGATGCGGTTAATAGAATGATTGATGATCCCATTTTGTCATCAAAATTAGAAACAGTATTTAAGACTGATAATATTGAAAAAAAACCGTGGATTATAATCAAAGCTGTGGCAGGTATTATCTCACCAATAGAGTTATTCTATCGATCAGTAGTTGATGCTGTGCAGGTTGCAGGATTATTAAAATATTTAAAAAAGTCTATGTTATTAGAACAATATCCTGAGACTGAAGCACAACTTTTAGATTGGATTATCCAAGTATTTTCACAGTTACAAGGTAAAATCTCGGGAACATTATTCATCTTAGATGAAATGGGTAAATTGTTAGAAACTTTGGCAAGAGGTTCTGGAAATTTACATTTTTTTCAGGACCTTTCGGAAAAAATCAATCGTTTATCTCAACCTGAATGCCCTTTTATCTTTATGGGTATTTTACATCAATCATTTGCTGATTATGCAAAAGGCCTAAGTCATCAAATTGCTTTGGAATGGGCAAAAATTCAAGGTAGATATGTTGATATTTCTTATCGTATATCGTTAGATGAATCAATTGCGTTAGTTTCAAAAACTTTAAAAAAAACAGATGCCGAAATACCTCAATCAGTAGATAAAAATAATCAAGATTTAATTGATCAAATTCAAAAATTTATTGGTTCACGTCTTTTAGAAAATAGCCCCAAAGTGAAACAATATTTTTACAATGCACTACCTTTGCATCCACTTACAACTGTTTTACTTGGAGCTATTTCAAAAAGTAGCTTTAGCCAAAATGAGCGTAGTATTTTTAGTTTTTTACTTTCAGCAGAACCGTATAGTTTAAGGAAGTTTTTAGATGCCAATACAGTATTGGAACAAAAGTATTCTATAGTAGATTTATGGGATTATCTAAGTCATAACTTACAACATCAAATTTTAAGCTCTAAAGAGGGGCATGCTTGGAGTCTTGTTGAACAAGCTTTGACTTTAGTGAGTCAGAAAACGAGTAAAGAAAATTTCTCTATTGCTAAGAATCAATTATATTCAAATTTAATTAAAGCAATTGCCATGTTGAATATTTTCGGTAAGTCTCTAGGTGTATATCCAACACGCGATTTGCTGAATTTTAGTTTTTATGTGAGTGAAGAAGAGTCTAAAGCTATCGCGGAGTGTTTAACTCAACTAACAGAATGGAAAATTCTGAGTTATTGGAATAGCACACAATCCTATGAAGTTGTGACAACATCAGATTTAAATGTGCAACAGTTAATTCAGGATAAGCTAGAAACCTTAAATCCAAAACAAAATTATTTGCAATATACAGGTTATAAGGCAAATGTTGTTTTAGCGAAACGTCATTATCAAGAAAGAGGGATAATGCGTTGGATGGGGCAATATCTTATTTATAATGCGAATGAACTAAAGCAATTCTCAGAGTTAGAGCATCAAAGTAATCAATCATATAGAGACTTTGTATTGATTGCCGAAAGCTCACTTACTGACATGCAATTGATGATGTTGTCTCAAACTCATCCAAGTTTAGTGATTGCTAGTTTAAATAACTATAATGAGATCGAAAATTGGGCGAAAGAACTTTTTGTATTACAGCAAATTGTAAAAGAGCAGCCTAAATTATTGATTGATCAAGTTGCGAAGAAAGAATATCAGCATCGTTGTGATTATATTTATCAACAATTATCATTTTTATTTAACCATGCTTTTGAGTCTGCTACGTGGTTTTATGAAGGTGAAAAACTAGCTCAAAAGCAACTTTCAGTGATTGCTTCTGAACTTGCTGATAAAATTTTCGATCAATGCCCTAAGATGTTTAATGAACTTGTGGTAAGAAATGAAATTTCAAGTTCTGCAGCTTCTGGGCGAAGAAAGCTTTTAGAAAAAATGCTTCATAATTCAGAAATGGAAAACCTTGGTATTGAGAAATTTCCTGCTGAAAAAGCAATTTATTTATCTTGTTTGAAGCGGCTAGGGCTCCATCAGCTGAATAGAGAAACACAAGAATGGGCTTTTGTAATTCCAACATCAGATGAGTCGAAAGGCTCAAATTCACATATTCTATTGGAAAATGGTTTTAAGGTCATTAAAGAAAATAAAGGTTTAATTACCCTTGCAGACTTCTATAAGAAAGCAAAATGGACGATTGAACCTTTTGGTTTGCCACAGGGTATTCTACCTATATTTGCAGTTGCTTTATTGCAAGCTAAGAAAGAAACTCTTGCATTTTATGATCAAGATGTAACAAATGAGTTTCGTTTTATTAGTGATATGGATGAGGAATTTCTCAATAAGTTGGTTAAACGTCCTAACGAAATTGCGGTAAAATATGTAAGAGGGCAGGTTGAGAAACAACAGTTTATTAACCTTTTAGCTAATAGTATTGAAGCAAACTATGAAAAACCCATAGAAGCTTCAGCATTACAAGTAGCTCGTTTCATTGTTTCTACACTAATGAAAAAGTCGAAATGGGTTAAACATTCACGTAATACCGATTTTTTTAGTGAAAAAACACAAAAATTGCGAGCAGCTATTTTAATGGCCGATGATCCTTTCAAATTATTATTTGAGGATTTATATGATTTGTTAGATGCTGAGCACGCAAAAAATGAATCTATTCAAGCAGATATGAGTAGCTTATTTTTAGAATTAGATCAAGCAAAATCGCATTTATTACAAAAATTTGAAGCTGAGTTAATACATGAATTAGGAAATTTGACGCCTGAACTACTTGCCCAAGCAGAAATTATTAGTCATTCTGCTGCGGATTGGCAGCTACAAAAATTTGCCTTTCATTTAACAAAGAGTAATGCTGCATCGAACCAATGGCTCAGTAATATCATTACATTATTATCTCAAATGCCTGAGCGAGATTGGACAGATGATAGCGTTAAGAAGGCATTTCAAAATATTCCAAATTATGCACAGCGATTTAAACAACTCGGCTTTTTTGTCAAAAATGGTCATCCTCAGTTAAATACGTTGGATGAGCAAAAACATTTAGCCATTATTGTAAATACGCCTCAAGGCTTTGAGGAATATACTCGAGATGTACGGATTACCTCTGAAACAGATGAAAAAGTATCGTCTGCGATAGATTCATTGAAAGAATATCTAGATAGTCGTGATTTAAATAAAGATACTAAAGCTATTCTTTTATATGAATTGTTAAAAGAGTATCTAGATTTAGCACATTCTGAAAAAGGAGGCGAACATGTCTAATAGAAAAGTAAAGCATGTTCTTGGTCTTTCGGGTGGAAAAGATAGTGCAGCTCTCGCGGTATATATGAGAGATCACTATCCTGAACTAGATATCGAATATTTTTTTACGGACACAGGAAAAGAACTTCCTGAAGTCATTGAATATCTTAATCAGTTAGAATCTTATTTAGGTAAGCCAATTTTGCGTTTAGGTTCTGATAAAGATTTTGATTATTGGTTAAAAGAATATAATCATTTCCTACCTTCAGGACATCAACGTTGGTGTACAGTACAGATGAAACTGGTTCCATTTGAGCAGTGGGTTAAACCATTTTTAGATGATGGCTATGAAATTATTAGCTATGTTGGTATTCGAGCAGATGAACCTTGGCGTGAAGGATATGTTCCTACCCAAAAATATTTGACGACTAAGATGCCATTTGTTGAAGATGGTTTAGTGAAGCAAGATATTATTGCTCTCTTAGAAAGTACAGGTCTAGGATTACCAAAGTATTATGAGTGGCGTTCGCGCAGTGGGTGTACATTTTGTTTCTATCAACGGAAAATTGAATGGGTGCGTTTAAAAGAGCGCCATCCTGAAAAATTTGAAGAAGCAAAAGCGTATGAGAAGGAGTTTGAAGATGATAAGTCAGCGAATGGTGAAACCTATTATTGGATGGGAAAAGATACACCCTTAAGTACTCTTGAAGATCCTGAACGTATTGCTCAAATTAAAGCAGACCATGAAAAAAAGATGGAAAAGTTTAAGAAGAAACGCCGTCGCAATATATTACATGATGATCAATTAATCGAAATGCTCGATTTGGATGCTGTATATGATGATATTGAAGGTGGTGGGGCATGTGTAACATGTTATAAATAGGGTTAGTACTAGACAAAAATCTGATGAATGGACGAAATTTGTCTAGGAGAATTTTGGATACTCATAGAGATATACTATAAAGCGCGTACTCAGTATTTAGCTGAGTACGCGCTTTATTTAATTTAACATTCTTAGTAGTTTTTGTTTTAAGTCAGGACTTAGGGTATTAATCCGTTCAGCTAAATCTTCTAATGAAATAAGATCTAAAGCAGAAGCTATTTGTTTTTGTAATGTGATGATCCTTTGTTCTTGTTCATCTAATAATGGCAAAATTATGTGGGGAACATTTTTGAGTTTAGTCCGTAATTGCAATAAGCCTGTTTGATTTTTAGATGTTAATATAAATTCACTTTCAAGATTCACAAACCAACGTTGGAACATCTGCATCTGACATTGATTAAATTGCTGACGAATTTCATCCTTCAAAGAGTCTAAAAGAATTATTTGATCTTCATCAAAAATTTCTGGTGCTACTTCAACTTTATCAATGAGTTTCCGTAGAATAGAAATATCTTGCTGTATGAAAGAAAGTTCATTTTGTGTTTGTATTAACCAATTTTCAGCGGTTGATCGTGCCTTTTTAACATAGCAATCACGAATAGGTTCAAAAATTTCCTCAATAAAATCCCATTCTGCATCAATTTGTTGTTCACTCAAATAAGCCATCACAGCTTCTTGATCTTTAACTATCGTTTGATTTAAAAAAGCAAACATTTTTTGACTTGGTAAACCTTGTGTAATCCAGGATTGGATACGATCAAAAGCGAATTGAAGCTGTTTTTGGATTTTTAGAATTTCGTCATATTCCTCTGTGGATACAAAGAATTTTAGTAATTCTTCAGCATCCAATAAGCGAATTTTGAGGTCATTTAATTCATTAAAACCACCATACAAATTTGCAAATTGTTGACTGACATCAGTAATCCTTTGCCTAAAATCATTTTGTACAGTCCGAATTCCATTTTGTTTTTCAACAAGGGTTTGTATTGAATCAAAAATAGAGGGTTTATTTTCAATATCAATTAAAAGACGATCACCTTCCTTAATTAAAGTCTCAAGCTCTTTCTTCTTCATTGTTTTATTTGGTGAAGTATGAATATAGCTTTCAATATCTTGCAAGAGATACTTAAAACGTTCTTTTTCTTCAATTCTTTGAATCAGTTGAGCTGTTTTATCTTGTACTTTATTTGCCTCTTGTTGCATTTGTAAGGTAATAAATGCACGTTGATATTGTTCCGATTTTTCACGGAAGTTAATAATTTCATGATGTGAGGTTAGAACAAGATTATCAAAAAAACGATTAAATTTGACTGATAATGTATTTTTTCCTTGTGAAATGTATTCAGCTAAAGATGTTGATTTTGTTGGTAATTCGATATAACTTTTTCTGAGATCAATGTCTTTGGCAAATTTAGTTAAAGCTGAAGTTGCTTGTAATAATTTGCTGTAGTCTCTGATATCTGAGCTCTCAAGACTTCTCAGCATTTGAGTGAAAGTAGCATCAAATCTATCCTGTTGCTTTTGATGTTCTTCATAAATTGTTTTAAATTTATCTATAAGTAAATTATATTGAACTTCCAAATCTAGCGGAAGAGGATCAACCTTTTTCTTGTTTTCAACAGATTGATATATATTAAAAATTTTCTTTGGATTTTGTTCTTGGCTCCATTGTTTGAATAGGATCATCCATTCATCTCGTGTACTCATTTCCATTTTTTGTAATTGAGTACTTGCCAATATTTCTAAATTGAGCAGCGTCCCTGTTTTTTTATTGAGGACTAATTTAAGCCATTCAGCAATATTTTTAGGTTTACCTTGATGAATAATTCGATATTGTGATGTTTCTTGAGCAAGATATAAACCAAGAATGAGAGCAAAAGAACAATCATTTAAACCATAACTTGGCATTACTAATTTTTGATAAAGTGTTTTTAAATCTATGTCTGGTTTAATGGTAAAAGTGGTTTCTACAAAGTCATATAAACTTTTTACATGCTGTTGTTGAGGGATTGTTAAATTCCCCGTCATTATATCTACGGCTTGCCAATTCTTTTTAAACAATGTATCAAAGCGATTCTGTAGTGATGTTTTTTCCCCTTGTAACCATGCAATAGAGAATTGGCGATTCACCATAATACTAAAGAGGGCAGCAATATCTGCTGGGGCAGTTGCTGTGTTTAAGCGGAAACCATCGAATACAAAAGGAATAGTATTTTTGTAGTTATGTTCAAATAATGCTGTTGCAACATTTTTAAGTCTACTTTTAGGTAGATCAGGATAATGCGGGGCTAAAAATTCCTTTTGTAGCAATAGTTTTGCTGTAGTATTTTTTAAGAGAGTGACTACTTCATCCTTTTCTTCTTGTATGAAGCGCAAAAATTGCTGTTGATCAGCGGCAGACATCATCTCAAAAGACTTCAAACGGGCTAAAGCTATACCTAATTCATCATGTTGATCATTTAAATAGCAAAATAAGAAAGGTAATTTTGTTAATTTATATTTTGTTAAAACCGTTTCTAGCATCTGCTGAATTTTAGTTTGACACTGTTCTAAATTCTGCTGACTATTGAGATAAATATAGATGATACGACCTTTTGCATCTTTATAGGTCATATTATTTTGCCAATCTTGGATAAGTAACTCTAAGTTTTCACTTGAGATTTGATCAGCCAAATAACTTTTCGGTTCGAGTACCCAATCGGGAGTTGAGATATTTCTTTGTTGGCCAAAGTCGCATTCAATTTGACCTAAACCAATATCATAAGATTTGCTAATAAATAGCTCACCAATATCTTGCTGTGTAAATTGAGCAGCCGTTTTTTTCATCCAAATATTAAAACTGGCTCGGCTAGCACCCTCTGTTAAGAGTTCATAACGACCTAAATCTGAATTCCACTCTGTTGCCCCTAATTCTGATAAGTTTTTAATTTGTTTATTAAGAGTTTCAGCATCAAAATTAGTCAGCTCTTGTAAAATTTCATTAGCTTGATGTTGATTGAGCTGCCGTAATTTTAAAGTTTCTAAAATGGCGATAGCTGTTAAAGTTTTATGGTTATTAGGCTGAAAACCACTATGAAATTTTTGTAACAATGATTGCAAAGTTTCAATAACATTTGCACCTGTATCTCGTTCAGCTGCAAGCATTTCATCTAATAAATAGTCATGTACAAGATCAGCTGCGGAAATTTGAAAAAGCTGAGGCTGACTAAACACATCTAATTGAGAGGACTTTTGCAATACATCTCGAATAAATGTCAGCGCAGAGCGAGATTGTACAGTATGCTCTTGACGAGTGAGCAACCATGTTGCAAGAGGATGTAAAGGCCAGCAACCTTTTGCAATGACTTGACTAAATAGATTTTCATTTTGCCAAACTGGGTATAATTTTGTTTTTGGTAGATATTGGGCAAGACGTAACCATGATTGATGGAAAGTATCTTGGCTTTGATATTGTTGAAATAAGCGTGTTAATTCCTGTGTGTTTTTTTGGATAATATTTGCAAAAATGGTTTCTAAATTTGAGGAGAGATGCACTTTATTTGCTGTATCAAAACGTGTGATATAGCGCTGTAATTGTCGAGAATCTTTAGCATTAAAACGTTTTAAATATGTTTTTAAATCATATTGAATAAAACCAATGAATCTAATTTTATCAGCATTATCTTGAATACCTTGGAAAATTTGTTGTAGTGCTGAATCACCAGCAAGGTCAGGGCGATCCGCAGCATATTCAAGATAACGGCCAAATTCATCAAAGAGTAAAATAATGTTTTCAAAGGGTTTATCGATACCACAATAGGTATCACATAAAGTTTGTAATAGGTCTTGTGCAGATTCTTGACCATCTACAGGGATTGCACTGCCCGTAACATCCAAGAAAATTTGATCAACAGCAGCGTAAATATCTTCATTATTTTCTGAGAGTAATTGCAGAATTTTTGCTTGATCAAATTGTGCTAATCTTTTTTGAAATTCAACAGCATAAATTTGATAACTTCGTTCAACGAAACGTTGTGCTTTATTAAAACGTGGTGATAAATCTCGTACAGCTTGAGCATCAACTGCATGTAGATCTAATTGCTTAAGCACCACTCTGTTAAGCTGATTACCTAAATGGAAATTACCCATACCATCTAAGGCAATAATTAAGCTTGGTTTTTTTAAGGTTTCAAAACAGGATTTTGCACGTTGTCCGAGAGTAGCATCTACACGCTCTATATGCGTTAAGATTGTTTGTGCTAAAGGGGTATTCGGTTTAGATAATAATGTTGCCAATGTAACAGCTAAATGTGATTTACCCGCACCATAACCTGCAGTTGCTAACCAATAGGGATTATCTTCTCGCCCTTGTTTTGCACGTAAAAGACTTTCAAGTAGTTCAACAACTAATGAAGCTGTATCTTTAAGTAAATGCTGATCTTGTTCATTTAAAGCACCATGGTAATGTGGACCATGAAAAATAAATGATTCAGCAGCAATATTCGCTTGATCTATACGATTTTGAAACCAACCAAGTTGAACAGCACCCTCAAAAAAACCTTGTTGATTAAATTGTACCAATTCTTGTAATTGCATGATTAAACAAGCTCACTAAAAAATTCTTCTAAAACACGATCTGTATGTACTAATTTAAGGATTAAAGCGTTCCCAGTAAGACGGTCAACTTGTATAAACCCCTTTTCTGCCATCCAATCTAATAAGCGATTAAATTGCTTATTTGACCAATTCATTAATAAGTTCCAACGTGTAAATGTTAGGAATTCATCGAAACTAATTTGTGCTTGTGATGAAAATAGCCTATCCCATTCAATAAATAAAAAGGCACTATAAGCAGGAAAAAATTTATACTCTAAAGGGGCTGTTAACCGTTTGATTTCAAGCTGTTTATTAGATTGGATGATTTCAAAGACAGGGATTTTGTTAAAAGGAACATCTATGTTGTTCTGATCATAACTTGAAATAATGAGATTCATAAGTTTGCGTAGATATTTGTGTTCTCCACGCTTATCCTTCACAAATTGTTCAAGTTGATCTAGGTTGAAAGTGTCAGATATTTGATATTTACTTGAAATGCAGACATCAAACCAAGCAGCGTTTAAGCCTTCTTGATGTTGTAGAGGATCTATGCGGTTCATCATTAAATGCATGATGAATAAACTGACATCTTCATTCAACATTCCGTCTTCTTGCAAAATAGTCTTAGCTAAAGGGGTTAGTTTTAATGTCCAAATACCCTGTGATTTTTCAGCAATGATCAATCCACTACTATATCCATATGCAATAGTTGGTTCGACTTTTCCAGAACTTTCTCCTGTTGGAATACCAGTGAGTTCAGAAATATCATGAATATTACCTTGAAGAATATTGCACTTATTAATTTTGATGAGTAATCCAGCTAACAGAGGCAGTTCTAATTTAAAAGTTTGAGGGAAGTTATAGGTGAGGTTCATGAATTAAAACCTCGTTTTTCAAGTGATGTAATATCGATTAGGACAATTTTTTCTGTTAATTGACCATGTTGATCTTCAACATAACCTAAATAATAGCATTGTCCTTTATTTAGCTTATTTAATCTATCACGCCATTCATTTGCATTATAATCAGAGCTGACTTGGCTAAGAAGCTTGGCAAAACTATCGACTTCCGTAGTTGCAGGTTTAAAGAATAATTTAGTCGAGGCTTGGAAGAGACGGTCTTTTTGCTCTTTATCAAAGTTACTGATTGTTTGCGTCGCTAAAATTAAGCTAATACCAAATTTACGCCCTTCACGGAGCATTTTATCAATAGGTGAGTCTGGTGCATGATCTAAGTTTTGCATTTCATCTAGCACAATAGTCATGGGCTTATCTTTGCTACCATGTTTTTGTACGTAAGCCCAAATATCCCAAAGAATAAATTCCGTAATAATTCTTTGTAAGTCACGAGGTATGTTAGTGAGCTGAATGATTTGCACCGGAAACTCGTTACGGAGCTTATCTTCATATAAATTTTCGGATGCTTCTGTATCAAAACAATTCACTTTGACAAGTGTTCGAATTTTATTCGCGACACTTTCACCACGAGCACTATCAGCTTCTAAATCTGTTAAGAAATCCGTTAAATGATATTGAGGATTTTTTTCTAAACCTTGTTCTAACACTTTATCAATAATGGCTTGTTGCTGGCTTCCGAAATCTTTGTATACAGAACAGAGAATATTTTTAACCCGTGTCGCAACATTAAAGGCCTTTTCTTGTACCTCTACTCCTGGAGCGATTTGATTGCTATAGGTTTTAAATGGGTTGATCGGTAATGGATTGACAACCACATAATATTCTTTAGGTTTACATACTTTTTGATAGACCTTTTCTGTGTGATGCGTTAAGAATCCATCTGTGTAATCTACAATAAAGGATGATAAACCCGCCCGAGCAAGCTCAGATAAAATACATTGAATTGCATAGGTTTTGCCTGAACCTGAAGAGCCAAAAATCAGCATATGACGGTTATTTAATTGTTTATGATGAAAAGGCCAATTTACAGGAGTCAACATTTTCCCCGTTGTACCAAAGCTAATATCTTTTGTGACAAGAGGAAGGGGAGGGCTTAGTTCAGTTACTTCATTTGTAACAACATTGGCCATTGATGAAATTTTTGTTGAAGTAACAGGATAATCTATTGTTTGAAAATCGGTTAAATCTAAATGAGAGTCTGAGGTTTGATCTCGTGTATTATCTTGACTCAAATCTGAAATATCTTCTTGTTCTAAAAGATATGTATTTTCAGGTGCTGTTGGTTGTTGAGTTTCATCTACATCAGTGAGTTCTAAATCCATACCATCAAGTAAAGACTGCTCAAAGCTTAAGGCAGAATATTGATGAACAACATATTTTTTTTCATTTCCATGTAGTGAATCATGGGTAAAGAAAAACTCTTTAGATTTAGATAGGTTAAGTTTGGTCTCTGTATCACAAATTACAATTTCAGAAGACCAATGAATTTGGTAATCACCTTCAGACAGCTTTTCAAGTGCGATATTAAGATCATTTAAACAGACTTGCGCACGGTCAAGCTGAGAGCGTAATACAATGGCACGATAGAGTTGTCCCCACCAATAGCGACAATCATAACGATTTTTTTGTGTTTCATGAATAGGTGTGAAAAGGTGCTTTAAATGTAATAGTCCTGCTTCTATTTGCGCCTCAGCTTTAGTTAATAATGTTTCTACTCCAGCACCTACTTTTGCTTCAATAATTTTTGCATGAATGATGGGCTGATTAGTTTCATCTATTTGTAGTGAAACTTTCAGTAAATCTGGGCGATAGTCTTGATCTTTAAACCAATGAGGGAAAGCATCTAAAGGAATCCATTGCTCAAGGATAGAGGAATCTATACGAGGTATTGTTTGCATTGTTAAAGCATAGCCATACAGATTACGAATAATTTCTGATTCACCTAAAATGGCTTTGATTGAAGCTACACCTGATAAGCCTTCATTTAATGCTGTAATTTTTTCAACGAGAGGTTTTAGGTTACTGTCACGTAAAAAAGGCATGTTTGCAGATAGATGACTACGAATTTGTTTTTTTAATAAGTCATGGGATTTTTGGTCTGCAGAAACAGTAACATTGAGTTCACCATATGCACCATAGCCTGAACTAAAGCTGATAACTTTATGAGTGTATTCGGTTTGATGTAATTTCAGTAAGTGATGATCAAAATACTGATCAATATTTACCACCCATTGTGCCATTTGATGTAATTGTTCAATAAGTTGTTTTGAATTTTCATCATACTGAGTTTCAGAAATAACAAAAAATTGTTCTGAATCTTTACGATCGGTAACCTCTAGGCGTGCAGTTAAATCACTGTGTTTAGATTGAACTTGAATACGCCGATTACTTAAGAGTAATTGACGACGATCAGCCGTTTGTACATAAGTTGGTTTCGGATAGTAAATAATTGGATAAATATTTAAACGATTGGCTGATGCGTCAAACTCATAGATTGGCGCTGCTTCAGTTTTACCAATTGCTTGAGCTTGCAGAAAATCAAAGTTAAATGCGAGATCATAGCTTGTCCAAGGATATAATTGTTTGCTTGCATCAACCAATAATCTTTGCTGAATATTTGTACGTTTTGATACGAAATGATTAATTCTTAAATCTAATTTTTTATCTTGTTTGCTAAATTGATCAAGTAAATGACTATGCCAAATTTGCAAGGTATTCACTGCATTTAAGTGAGATAAACCAACGGTATAGATAGTTAAATGTACAGTATAGTAAGGTGAAGACGTTATATTCTTTAAAATCTCTTGGATTAAATACTGTTGTAAGCCAGAGAGTAGCGTTGATAATTTAGAAACATTGATGGCCAAAATTCTCAAGCCATTACAAACATGATGATTCGCTAAGGCGTAATCAGTCAAGACATTATAAATAATGTCTTGTTCAGGCACTTTCTTAATGACTTCTTTAACATCATCATCTTCATCAATATCATCATCTTGTAATAATGCTTGAATAGATAAGTCCAATTCACCTGTTGGTTCACTACCAATAAAATGAAGCCATGAGAAAGATTTAATTTGGGTGCTGATGCCTTGCTTTTGTTTTAAAGCCAATAATGGTGCTTGAATTTCAGCAAGATTACAAATGCGATCATAGGTCAATGCATCCGGTAAATCTTTAGATTCTTGATGAGTAAGTTCAATAGCTTCGTTAATAAATCTTGTTTGCGCTTGAATAAGTTCAAACACACTTGGATGGAATGCTGACAGTAAAATTTGATTGATATTATGAAGGTCAAAGCGTTCAGATTGCTCTACAAAGCAGAATGCATAATAGACACGCTCAATCATTTCTTTTGCTTCAAAAGTTGCTAAAGATTTAAGCCGTTCACAAAGTTGCGTATAGGCTGTAATCAGTAAATGCGCTTTGGTCTGTGCGAAATAACGACCATGATCTAAATAGTTCTGAATAAATTGAATATATGTTGCTTTTAATTCAATGCAAAGATGCTGTATATCAGGATAGCTTTCTAGAGAAAAGTCATGGAATACATCATATATGGTCATGTTATTTAAGCCTAAACTTAATAAACGACATGCTTCTTGCTCATCAGTTGCATAGTAAATAGCTTTGAAAATTTGTTCAGGTAAAGTAAAGACAGGTAAAGTGTAGTCAGAGTAAGTTAGAAGATGACGATGTAAAATATTGGCTAAACTGACATGAATACGTTCGACTTGATACTCAGAAAAAGCCCATTTAAAGGCATATTCTTCTTCTTTTTCACCCGAGATAGTGATTTTAAATAAAACAACTGGATTTGTTGTTTTAAAAGAATATTCAACTGTATCTTGTGCATCGGGTGTTAATAAAGGTGAAAAATGTAGTTCGACTTCATGAAAGCCTAAATCAAGATGATTGATTTGCTCTTCAATACCACCTAAGGCACCGTGTAATAGCACACGTGCAAGTGCCTTGTGAGAAAGGTTCTGTGCTGAATTATTATGATCTGATAAATCATGTTGGAAGTTTTTAACTGCAATGTTGACCTGGGTAACCTCTGAAAAATCATAGTTTTTTTTGTATTGCTGTAATGCAAAATGTAAGCCTTTTATAATAGCTTCAAGACTATGACCACGGTAAAGTGGAATACTTTGTTTAGGTTCTGATGTTTTTTCCTCCTTTAGCCCTAATGCTTTTACTAGAGGTAGGAGATCAATTTGTTTTAAGTAGTCCTTTGCTTCTGGAAGAGCATTAAAAATAAATAATTCTACATTTTTCAAATAAGGATCTATTTCAGTATGATTGATACCATTAATATCTTTAACTTCAAAAGAATCTTGGTCTAAATGCGTATAGATTTTTTGATAATCATTCTTTTTACGTGCTTTCGCTTTATAGCGAGCATGACTAATAAATTCATAGGCATTTTTTAGATATTGTAAGCCTTTTTTGTTTTGAAAGGTTTTGAAATCATTCTCGATATTTAAATATGGAATCCCAATGTTTGGAAGTACTTTAAAAAAATGTGAAAAAATATCTTTGAATTCAGAATTATCCCCTATGCTTGAGAAGCACTGCATCAATAATTGACTGCGTTGATTTAGAGTTAAAGGGATCAATTGATTGACGCATTGAATAGTTGAATTAAACTGCTGCAGTTGTGTATCAGAAATATAAATATCTAAGTCTTCAAAGGCAGCAGTTAACCAAGTTTGATATTGTTTATCTAAAGACAACCAAATTTTTTCATCATCGCAAATAAAAAAATCAGAAAGACCACCTTTATCGGTTGTATGATCTAGGCCAACTAAAAGTATAAGTAGTTGATCGACATGTTCATCACTCAAAGTGCGATTACGATACCAAGTCAGTTTATCATCATGATCTAACCAGCCCTTTTCTTGTAAATCATAAAAAGCTTGTTGATCTAAAGAATTTAAGCTTTGATTTTCCCAATAATGAATGAGCCCATGGGCAACTTTAAAATAACTCTTAAACTGATTGTGTAAAGGAAATACCTGGCTTAAATGTGAAAAAATTGTAAAAACTTGATGAGGCATTAAGCTCTGTGTAACAATCCTCAATTCATTGGTTTTAAGAAAATTTTCTTGAATAGTATTAACTAAAAAGTTTTTATAACTCTCTAAAAAAAAGTCAGTTTTCATCTTTATTCTCAAATTTAAGGGTTTTTTACAATAGAAACAGAGTCTGATAATTCGATCAGTAAACCTGATTGTTTTAAGCTTTCCTCAAACCAGTTCAATTTAATATCAGTTGTTGGATCACTTGACTGTTCATATTGCCATTGCAAAGCTTCTTGTAATTGCTCACCAAAAAATGAGATTGAAAAATGAGTTTGAATTCTGGCTAAAAACTCAGTCATTTGAATGCGTTTTCCAGCAGGAATTAAAGTGTAAACAAAGAGCCGAATCATATTCGCACTCAATACAAAACGTTGATGTCCACCTGTAATAGGAATTACAAGACCAATCGTTTTAGCCATTTTTTTAAAGACATCAAAGCTATGTTTATCAATATTGGTATATTCACTTTCTTGGACACCATGTTTTTTACCTTCTGCACGCAAAATTCGATAAATAATTTCTTCACTTTTTTGATAAGAATTTTCTGCATATTTGCGAATAGGATCTGATGTTATAGCTGTCGGTGAGCAAGCGATCCAAGCATAATGACCATGAAAGTTTTTTGTTTCATGGGCTGTTGTATCAAGTTGTCTTGAACGCGCCATAATGGAACGTAGAACTTGCATGACACAAAGTGTTTGTAATAACTCAATTTTTTCTAGTTTACTAATATTAGATTTCAATAATGATAATAATTCGTTTGCAAATAAAAAAGCTTCAAACACATAGTTCTTAGGTATAGTTGCTAATTTTGCATACGATAATTTTGCTTTTGGAAGGTCGAAGTCTTCTAGAGCATCTTCAATAAAATCACAAATCTTTTCAATTGATTGAGTCTCACTTCTGAATAATTTATTGAGTTCATTTTCGAGTTGTTGTTGTAAATGCTCTAAATTAAATTCAAGATGTTTATACTGGTCAGTAGATGCTATTTTTTGAATGAAATCTGTATTTTCAGTGATATTTGAGAAGAGATAACCTAATTGTAAAAATAAAACCTCACCACCACGGGCCATGAAATTATGATCGCTGAGTGAGAATTTTACAGTACTCTCTTCCCAATCATTAAAGTTTTCAGTCGTATGAGACCAAGTAATTTCACGACCTAATAGCATAGGTGTTATTGGCAGGAAATTGTAAGTTGACCACGTTCGATTTTTTGCAACGCCTACAAAACCATAAAGTAAAGCTTGCAAAGTTTGTACAAGTTGATTTTTTTCTGTCGCAGAAATAGAAGGGCTCATTCTATTCTTTAATTGTTCAATCGCATTTAAAAACTCAATTTGATGTACAGGATGACGAGTTTCTAATTTTGATTGACTAAAAAAACTAAAAAATTTTAATGCTAATCGTGTAGATGGGCAATAATGAGTTGTTTGGTCATTTACTTGAAAACTATTTTCACCAAAAGTATTTTTATTTTCATCTGCTTTTGATGAGTTAAAAACTAATAAAAATTCTGATAAATATTCTGTTGGTGTTTGATCTGCATAAAATCGGCGTCCAAAAATATCTAAGGCAATATTAGGTTTTTTGTCTCTATTAGATGGATTTTGATTCGGGGTATTTGTCTTAGGGAAATAACTATATGTATTTAAAGTGCTCAACGAATTAATCCTCTAAAGTTAAGGTTTTATTTTGTTTTAAGTCTAACTCAATTTTAATAACATTTTCTTGAATATCACCATTAGATAAAGTACGTACTAGAGTAATTTCATCTTCATAGTCAATTTCGGAATACTCGATAAGACTTAATTTAAATCGTTCTAATTGAGTTTTATAAATAGGTGTGAGAGACTCTGTGATATCACCTTTAATAATATTTTGAATATAGTCAAGTAAAGGTAAGCTTAACTCCAAGCGGACTTCATTTTTCTTTTTAAGAGTCAAATAGGGTTGTTGTTTATTATCACAGTAATTAACAACGAATTCTTTTTCCATAAAGCTACAAATTTTAATTTGTGCGATTTGAAATATGGAACTATCTGACCGTTTTAATGTAATGTTTAAATATTTATCCTCACTTATACCGCTGAAAAATAAATTGAGAGCTTGTAAACTCATTTTTTTAATTTGACGAGCATCCTCGGCCATAAATTTTTGATTATCTAAACGCCATTCACTATATTTTTCAATATTAGGGGATCCTAAAAATTGTGCTTGAGCATTGATATATGTGGTTGGGTATAAATTATACATAAATATTAAACGTCTTAAAGCAGGTTTAAAAAGATGTATATCACTATCTTGATCTGTTTTAATGTAGTTTTTAATTATGCTGTACAAGGATGGGGTAATACCTTCAAAATTATTAAGATCAGCTATAAATTTTTCGATTTCTAAACTGCGATAACCTGCGAAGTTTAATGTATGAAGTAAATGAATCGCTGGAAGTTTAAATGCACTTTCCCATGGAAGATGGTTTTGATAGCCAAAAAATAAGTCACTAAAAATAATAGGATTTATAGGGGAGTCTTCAAGTTGGAAACCACCTGTCAATGATGCGCAGAAATGAGCAAGCATTTGTCTAAGGGTTAAACGTTTTTCATAATTGAGTAAGTATAAATAAAGTAAACGTATACTATGAATGACATTTTCTACATTATTTTTTATAGAAAGGTAATTTTGAATAATAGGATGTTGAGGGTGGTTTTCAACTAATTCATGCCATGAGCTGTGTTGAATAATTTTTTTAAATATTGATAGTGCAACTTCAATATTGTCTAATTTGGCTATATTGATAATGAAAAGTTT
This sequence comes from Acinetobacter sp. YH01024, assembly GCF_013420195.1. NCBI lineage: Bacteria > Pseudomonadati > Pseudomonadota > Gammaproteobacteria > Moraxellales > Moraxellaceae > Acinetobacter > Acinetobacter sp. YH01024. Next base: position 12,757 of record NZ_VOYQ01000017.1, on the reverse strand, counting down.
TTTATTTTGAATGTTGAGGCTTAAATTTAAATGATCTAAACTTTCTAATTGATCAGAAATATAGATTTCTTTATCTAGTAAACTAAAAATTTCAGATTCAATATCTTGTGTCAAGTCAATAGATTTTAGATATTCAGTAATAGAAGTAAGTAGTGGTCCAGTATTACTTACGATCAACCAATTGTCTGGTTCATTAAATGCTTGAGAGAGCCATTTTATCCGTTCAGATAAACTTAACTCACTCATATCTTTTAAAATGTTTAAATTATATTTTTCTGAATATTCATGTTTTTGAAAAGTATGCTGCTGAAATTTTTCATCTAAACGTTTAATTAAATCAAACGCAATGGTTGATTTTCCATCGCCAGCATGTCCAGTAATAATAATGATATTATTTTTATCTTTTGTAAGCAGATTATAGATATGTTGAACAATAGGAAATTCTGAGTAAATATCATTAAAATATGTTGTATTAATTTGTGATTCTGCTAAAGCGTTTGCTCCAGCTGGCGTTAAATTATGTAAGGAATTTAAATAGCTTATAAAATCAAGAGTCATTTTTTCTTTTCCAAAAAATTATTTCAAAGTAAAAAGGCATAATTAATGTATTAAGTTTCTCAAAAGTTTATCAATATCTTCTTTTGAAGTTGTGAAACCTAAGCTAACTCGTAATGTAGATAATCCTTCTTCTGTAGAGAGTCCTATTTCTTTCAGGACATAAGAAACTTCTACATTGAGTGATGAACAGGCTGATCCATTTGAGCAAAGAATTTTAGAGTTAGCGATAAATAATTGACTGTCTAAATGGGGTACCGTAAAGTTAATAATATGTGGAATTGCATTTTCGACAGGCGTATTTAATTTCCATCCTAAATTTACAATTTTTTCTTTTAGATAATTTGATAAATCTTCAAAATATCCTTGATGTTGAGATAACATCTCGTCAGTTGCCGCTGTGGCAAAAGCAAGAATTAAGGGAGTTGCAAGAGTGCCTCCACGTAATCCAAATTCTTGACCTGCCCCATGAATAATAGGGTGTAGTTTAGTTTCGCGTATATCTCTGATGTATAAAGCTCCAATACCTTTAGGGCCATAAATTTTATGTGCAGAAAGGGAAAGAAAATCAATATTTAATTCATCCACATCAATTTTTACTTTTAGATAAGATTGCGCGGCATCAACATGAAATTTGATATTTTTTTTGAAGCAAGCATCGCCAATTTCTTTGATAGGTTGAATAGATCCTAGTTCATTATTTACATGCATAATGCTAACAAGTACTGTATCTTCACGCATATGTGAAATAATATCTTGTGCTTTTACAATGCCATTTAGTTGTGGTGCAATATAAGTGATTTCATAATCAAATTCTTTTTTTAAAAAATTACAAATAGATAAGACACATTTATGTTCGATAGTGCTTGTTATAATATGCTTGCCTTTTTTTGTGTTAGCGAGTAGATAACCTTTAATTGCTAAATTATTTGACTCAGATGCTCCACTCGTAAAAACTATTTCACTTTTATATGCTCCAATTGACTCCGCAATTTTTCCACGGGCAATTTCTATTTTATCAGCAGAAGATTGGCCCATTTGATGAGCAGAAGAAGGATTTGAGTAATCTTCTTGAAAAGAACGAAACAATTCTGTTTTCACAGAAGGGAGCAACGGGGTCGAAGCAGCAAAGTCTAAATAAACCATCTTCTACATAAATCCACGATTATGTTTTGATAATACATCTGGACGTCTTAGTTTTCAAAAAAAAAATCATGGTATACGTCAAATTATGTCGTTGAATCACTTGCGCTTTATTTTAATAGTTTAGCCAGTTGGTATAAATTTTAATAAATGCAACTTAGCAAGCGACCCTGTGAGCTTCAACTTAAAAATGAGAGGAGTTCACACCCTCTTCTGGAATTTTTTTCCACATGCTAAAGGCCATTACTTTGGTAACATTACTAACTGAAAAGCCAATTATCTTAGTAAGATAATTGGCTTAATTAGACTTTACTCTTATCCGATTATCCGATTATCCGATTATCCGATTATCCGATTATCCGATTATCCGATTATCCTCCCAATAACACGGTACTACAATCAGATTGTTTTCATGTAACCGTGACCATAATCTTACACCTAAATCCCGCTGCATATTTTGGACTGTGAAATTGGAAATCAGTAGGGTAGATTTCATATTGTCATAACGACTATACAAAACCTTATGCACCATCTCCAGGCGTTTTTCATGCCGGTCATGCAGGCCATATTCATCAATTACCAATAAATCAAAACTGGAGAAATGGTCGATGACTTCTTTCTCTGAGCGTGAAGTATCTGACCAGGTATCCATCATTTTTTGAGCAATTTCTGCACTGGTATAGTAGCGTGCAGATTTTGTACTGTTATGCAGAATGTTGCGAATAATTGATGCGCTCAGATGGGTTTTACCTGTACCCGGTGTACCAATCATCAACATGTTCGGGTTGTGGTCAGAAATAATCTGCTGTGCAAAGGCCTGACATAGCTTGATGGCATTCTCTTGTGCAGGGCATGCAACTACATAATTCTTGAAGCCACGATCCAGGTAGCGTTTATTGAGCCCTGAATTTTTAATTTTCTGTTGTAGCAATCGCTGTTGCAGTTCATTCTCATAGGCTGCATGTGAGTGATGAACGGTTTCTTTGGCACACAATTTACAGAGCCTGTGACCTGCAATTTCCATCAGGGGGATATGATGGGTAGGGCAAAGTGTTTCCGTTGTTTCTGCGCGAAACTGGAGCATTTTAAGCATGGTATTCATGGCTAATCTCCTAAATCCATTTTGAATTTTCTAAAAAATTCTCATTTTTTTCTTCAAAATTTGAAGATGAAGATGAAGATGAAGATGAAGATGAAGATGAAGATGAAGATGAAGATGAAGATGAAGATGAAGATGAAGATGAAGGGCATGGTTCAAGCATGACTTGAGTAATACTCGGGCTCTTCTCAGGAGCTGCTTGAGCATTTACTTTTCGTTGCTTAGTTGATGCTTGAGCATTACTTGCGGATTTATTCCAGCGTGCTTGAGCTGCATTTTTAGCTTTATCAGATTTCATTTGCTGATTTTGCAATGCCTGGCTTTTTAAACTGGTTAAAAAACTTGAATGAATCTGCTCAGACTCGACTTCAAACAATTCCAGAGCCATCAGCGTATTCAACAAAGTTTTAGCCTTGGTGTGCTGCGGTAATTTCGTGATGCTACATACAGTAGCTAGGTCATGAGGAATGGCACCATTTTTCCAGAAATCCATCATTAACAGCAGTGCCGCACCAATTTGTTCTGCCGTCATTCGTGCAAATTTTGCCTGTAGGTCGCCAATATAGAGTGGCATCCAAATTGAAATATCTTTATGCATGTGTTCACCTTTTTATAGGTATAGAGGGGCTAAGGTCATCGATTGGATGACCTTCTGTCTGTGTTTGTTTTATTAGTGAGCGAGACTCATTAAGCGGAGACGGGCCTGTTGGGCCAAGTCATCGTAATGGGCTTGCCCTTCATCCAACATTCGCTGTAACCAGAGTCTCAACGCCTGGTGATCATCGAAGCATTTATTGATTTCCAACAAAAAAGCTAGATTGTGAAGTTTGGGAATGTGTAGCTCATGGATTAATTCACGAGCGACCATATCTGCTTCAGGGCTGACGACCACACCACCAAAGAAAGCTTTACTATTCATGTGCAAGCTCCTCTGTATTTAGTTTTTCCAGCATGGCTTCAAATGCACTGCCATCGCGGCGCGTAACATTGGGGATGTAACGGCTATAGACCCGGAATAGCATTTCAGTCGTTGAATGTCCCAATTGACGTGCGATCCATTCCGGATTTTCTCCTGCTGACAGCCAAAGAGTTGCTGCTGTATGGCGTGTTTGATAGGCTCTTCTAGACTTCAAACCTAGAAAGCGCAAGATCGGATGCCAGACACGTTTATTCACCAGACGATAATCGAGAGGTCCACCATCACGATTGCAGAAAACAAACTCTGATTTACCATTATTTAAGCTTTTCTGTTGCAGAAAGGCTTGGTAAACGCGGTCATTCATCTGGATCGTGCGGTCAGAACCATAAGTTTTGGTTCCACCAAGCACACCATTCACTAACGCTTCTCTGATATGGATTTCACGACGTTGTAAGTCGATATTTTTCCATTGCAGACCATCGATTTCACTGGTACGCATACCCGTAAAAAAGCGAATGGTGTAATAGGGGCGGAAGTCTTCACGCACTGTGGTAAGAATTTTATGCACCTCTTCCAGAGAAAAAGGTGTGACTTCAATCTTGCTTTCCTTCAGATTGTTAATATTTTTATAAGGCGACTCAAACTCGTATCGTTCAGCCGCATCATTGAGTATCATACGTAAAGGCGTCATGATTTGATTGATCCTCGATGCTTTTAGACTTGTCTGATCTTTTCCGTGAGTCACTTTGGCGAGGGAAGCACGGAAGTTCAGCAAGTCTGACTTCTTGATTTTCGAGAGAACCTGATTACCAAAAGCAGGAATCAAATAATTTTTAATAATGATTGAAACCTTATGTTGATAAGATGTTCTCCACTCAATCTGTTTTTGTTTAAACCATAATTCAGTAAACTCTTTAAAAAGAGGAACCTTAGTTTGTACAGCGATTTGCTGACTTCTTTTTTCCTTAAACTGCTCGACACGTTTACTTTTGGGGAAGTACTTTTCATATTCGAAAGTTCCCAAAGTAATTTCAGCTTCAAGCTGCTCGAGACGTTTTTTCAAAATGCGACGATTATAGGCGTTGTCTTCAAGATTGGTTGTTTCTCTGCAACGAATGCCCATGTAGCGGAAATCGGCAATCAGTTTGCCGCTTCGTTCTCGGATGGTAGCCATCAGTTAGACCTCCTGAAACTTATTGCAAAGCATCCATGCTTAAACCAGTAAATTTAAGCATTTCAGTTTCAATGCGTTCCCAAACAAAAAGAATTTTACGACCACCGAAAGGACGGATGTAGTGCACACCTTCAATAAAGACACTATCCTTCAGTTGGTTGCGAATAGTACGAGCGTCGTACTGAATTTTTTCAGCCAGTTGTTGGGCTGTAAGATAGGTATATGACATAATAAAGCCTCTGATTTTTACTAGGTAACTAGGAAAAATTATTCCTTAGGCGTAATTTATCATATTTTTATGACTTTACAAGTACTTTTTACCATTTAAGTGGGAGATTTTATGATTATTTCAAACTTGGCAGTTTTACTAGCTGAGCGAAAGTTAAAAGTAGCTGATTTAGTTAGAAGTACAGGAATAAATAAATCTACATTGCATAAGCTCTATAACGATGAATCAGTCAGAATTGATTTTGAGACAATTGATAAGATTTGTGTGGCTTTAAATGTAGAAGTTGGTGATTTATTAATTTTTAAACAAAATGAAAATAATCAATAATATATATTGTATTTTGGTCACAGATGGTCACATCAAAATGTCAGTTGGTCACAAATTCAGTCTATGATTAGGATGATCGTTAAAATTTTTTATTAAGGGGTCGATTATATTTTTGAATAATTACTTCGATGGTGAAAGAACTCACTTTTTTATTGTAATTTTTTGGTCACCGATGGTCACATGAAAAAATTGATTGGTCACAAATTTAAGAAAATTAGTTCAAACCTTGAACTAAAATTCTATTTTCTAGGTCCAGTTTTTGGTTTTGGATGAGTTATAAAGTACATATAATTTGGTGAAATTTGAGGTTATTTAAAGTTATTTATAATGTGGTGGCACAAAATGGTCACATCTTGGTCACCGAAGATAGGGACGACTAATAAAACTTATAAGTAGGCTTTAGTAAATAATTCTAATTAGATTAAAAAACATTAATTAAATCAACAATAAAAAAGCCCCCATCTTTCGATGAGGGCTTTTTGAATTTGGAGCGGGAAAGGAGACTCGAACTCCCGACCCCAACCTTGGCAAGGTTATGCTCTACCAACTGAGCTATTCCCGCGGAGTCTATCCTGTTTTTTTACTAAAAAACTGAATCGAAAAAAATTTGGAGCGGGAAAGGAGACTCGAACTCCCGACCCCAACCTTGGCAAGGTTATGCTCTACCAACTGAGCTATTCCCGCGGAGTCTATCCAATTTTTTAAATAAAAAACCGAATGAAAAAATTTTGAGCGGGAAAGGAGACTCGAACTCCCGACCCCAACCTTGGCAAGGTTATGCTCTACCAACTGAGCTATTCCCGCATAGCCACGTATAATACATTAAGGATTTTTCAGGTCAATAACTTTATGAAAATCTGTGCATCGTTTGCATAAAATAAAAACAATTTGTTTGAAATTCGGAAGATTTTTGCAGGTCAAAGGCTTCCATTTTGATGAAATCATGCAATTCAGATGGTTTCAGCAAGTTTGCGACACAAGAACTTGAACAAATACAGGCTATACTAAGACCAGTTGAACCTTTTTTTGAATTTGGGAGAGCCGTTTTGAGTTTAGAACAGCAATTAATTGAGCGTCTACAGACATTAGCGCCTACACATCTTGAAGTGGTGAATGAGTCCGCAGGTCATGGTGGTTATTTCCCAGGTAAAGAGTCGCATTTTAAAGCAGTGATCGTGAGTGAGGCATTTGCAGGTTTGCGTTTGGTGCAACGTCATCAAAAAGTCTATGCCGCAGCAGGTGATTTACTTAGTCCGGGGCAAATTCATGCTTTGGCCATTCATGCGTTTTTACCCGAAGAATGGAATGGTCAAGACACTACTAGCCCTGAATGTGCGCATGCACCTAAGTCATCTTAAGGTGAGCCATGGAAACGCAATTAATCATTAAAATCATTCATATGTGTGGTGTGGCTTTAGGCTGTGCTGCCATTTTCATTCGTGCTTTTACGTTGTTTAAAGGGACGCAGGGCAATTTACCCAATCCAGCAGGCCGGAAGTTTTTTGTTGCTTTGCAACATGGCTCAATGACATTAATTGCCGTAACAGGAATTATCTTATTGTTTATGAAAAACTTTGATGTGCAGCCATGGTTCTATGCCAAAGTTGTATTATTTCTAGCGCTGCTGTCTTCTTTATCTAAAGCGTATAAAAAAGATGACAGTATTTTATTGGTTCAGCGCCGTGCGGGCTTATTTATTGCAGCTATTGCACTTATTTTCATCATTACATTGGTTATAATCAAACCAGTTTTTGGATAAATGGCTTATCCACATGGCCGATTTCAAGGCTTGAGTAGAAAAACAAAGATTAGAGGGTTTTGAATGCGTACGCGTGTGGTATTTAACCAAAAAGGTGGTGTGGGGAAATCGAGTATTACGGTCAATTTAGCGGCGATAAGCGCGCACCAAGGTTTAAAAACTTTGGTGATTGACCTCGACCCTCAAGCCAATTCAAGTCAATATTTGTTGGGGGATGATGCGACGTATTCGGCAGATAAGCCTGCACTTGAACCCAATATTGAAAATTATTTTGAAGAAGTCTTGGGGACACAACAAAGTAAAGGTTTGTTGGGAAATGCCATCGGTTCGATTTTGAAAGGTCGTGCCAAAGGTTTGGAAAGCTATGTGCATGCATCACCTTATCCACGCTTAGATGTGATTCCTGCCAGTCCAAATTTAGGCGCGTTGGCACATGCCTTAGAATCTAAGCATAAAATTTACAAACTCCGCGATGCTTTGCAGCAGATGAGCGGTCAATATGATCGAGTGTTTATTGATACACCGCCGGCCTTTAACTTTTTTACCTTATCTGCGTTGATTGCGGCAGATCGCGTGCTGATTCCATTTGACTGCGATGTGTTTTCAAAACGTGCCTTACAGACCCTGATCGAAAATGTGTTAGAAACGCAGGATGATCATAATGATCATTTAGAAATTGAAGGCATTGTGGTCAATCAATTTCAGGCACAGGCGAAGTTGCCGCGCGAAGTTGTACAACAACTCAAAGATGAAGGACTTCCTGTATTGGACAGCATGTTACCGCCTTCGGTGCTGATGAAAGAATCTCATCATAAAAATCAACCTTTAATCCATTTGGCTGCAGATCATAAATTGACGCAAGCCTATCAATCATTGTTCAATGAAATTGAGCAAAAGTAGTATCGAGAAAAGTATGAATGCACTTAAATGTGGTCTAGTTGCTTTCACTGCTGTTGTATTGGGTGCATGTGCAAGTACGCCAAAACCAAGCTATGTTTCACCTACACAGTATCAGTCTTTGAGTTGCCAACAATTGCAAAGCGAATACAACCGAATCCACGACTATATTCAAAATGGTGTAGAAACACCGAAGCGTACAGGCGTTGGTGTGGGTGTAGGCCTTGGTGGTGGCTGGGGCAGCCGTGGAGGTTGGGGCATTGGTCCGAGTATTTCGGTCAATATGGGACAATCTTCAAATACCAAACGTACCGAACTTTCACGCGTTCTAGGTGAGCAAGAAGCGATTGTACAGGCAGCAAAATTTAAAGGTTGTCCGATTATCGTTCGCGCAAATTCGGCTACCGCAGCAAAATCATAAGCGGATCATGAGCTGAGGCTTAGGCCTGTGCTATGAGAAAAGTGTAATAAAATTTGTCAGTAGGTGAGGCGTCTACTGGCATTTTTTTTGAGCCAAATAAACTGCACTGTTTAGAGCCAATAAAATATTTAAATCTATGAAAAAATTAAATTAAATATTATTGGTGTATTTCAATACTTCCTTCTGGTCTTGAACATTCAGCGTGAGTGCATTGACTTGTACAAGGATAAAACTGACCTAGCGCGTACTTGTTTTTTTAAATTCATTTCGGCTAAGGTGTGCGCTTTGAAACATTGTCTGGGTATTTATGATTGAGAGTTGGCTTTTTGTATTGGCAATGATTGCGGTGATGATGACGCCGGGACCTAGCAATGCACTAATGGCAAGCTCTGCACATCAACAAGGCATTGCAAAGACGTGCATGCTGATTCCTGCAGAATTATTGGGCTATTTCTATGCCATTAATTTGTGGGCGTTGATTATTCATTTAAGCGCTCCAGTGTGGCCGAATTTAATTCACTTGCTACATTTTCTCAGTATTGCCTATGTTTTATGGTTGGCTTTTCATTTGTGGAAATCGACGCATTTACATCAGTACAATCAAAAACATCCTTCAATTCAACCACGTGAATTATTTATTTCCTCGTTAAAAAATCCTAAAGCGTTGCTTTTTGCTGCAGGTATTTTCCCAATTGAAACTTGGGCTAGCCCATTAAATTTTATTTTGGTTTTCGCTGTATTTAGCGTGGTTTTGCTACCAGTTGCATTGTTTTGGATGTCATTTGGACGGACGATTTTGGCCGGTAAGACCCAAAAAATTAAGGCCGATCTTCTGTATAAAGGATCGGCCCTGATGCTGATTTTATGTATGTTTCCCGTGGTTTTACGCTTTTTTGCTTAAAGGCGTTCACCACATCGGTTTATTTCTTTAATTTTGCTCGAATAAAACCAATCACGCCCGGTAAAACACTAATAATAATGATGCCGAAGATCAGATGGGTGAAGTTATCTTTCACGATGGGCATATTGCCAAATAAATAACCCAAAGTGATAAATGAGCCAACCCAACAAATCGCACCAATCATGTTAAAAGTCAGGAAGTACTTATAGTTCATGCTGCCTGCACCTGCGACAAAAGGCGCGAAGGTTCGTGCAAAAGGAATAAAGCGGGCAAAAATAATGGTTTTACCACCGTGTTTTTCAAAGAATTTTTGCGTATTGACCAAATGTTGACGGTTAATGAAGCGTGATTCAATTTCAAAGACACGTGGGCCAATATATTTACCAATATGGTAATTCAGCGTGTCGCCCAAGACCGCAGCGATAAACAGCAAAATCACCAAAACCCATGGATCCATGGCACCTGTTGACGCAGCGAGCGCGCCTGCTGCAAACAGAAGACTGTCACCCGGTAAAAAGGGCATGACCACTAAACCGGTTTCAACAAAAATAATCAGGAACAGAATTGCATAAATCCATACGCCATAATTGGTAATGAACTCGAGTAAATGGTCATCAACATGTAGTATAAAATCAATCAGTTCCATGGGGCTTATATGCGTAAAATAGTGGTCTGATGCTATCAGTCTGGGGCAGCAAAGTCAGTATTAAAACGTAATTAATTATCAGTAAAATCGTTCTATATATGGAATGATGAATATTATAAAAGCATATTTAAAGAGAATAAGAAACGACCTAATCTAAGCACATCTTTTGAACAGTATTAAAAATAGGTTTCAGTATGTTTAATCCAAATCTTATAGTGAAAAATCTGAGTCAACAGCCGCAAATCAATGCAGTGATCAGTCTGGTTGCACGTATTTTGATGGCTTATATTTTTATTGTGGCAGGTTGGGGCAAAATTACCGCTTACACTGCAACCGCAGGTTATATGGAGTCAATGGGTGTACCGGCAGGGCTACTTCCGATCACCATTTTAGTCGAGTTGGGTGGTGGCTTAGCTTTATTGTTTGGTTTTCAAGCGCGTTTTGCGGCACTGGGTCTAACCGTATTTAGTTTAATCACTGCATTTTTATTCCATGGGGGTGCAGAAGATGGCATTAACTTTATGAAAAATTTGGCGATGTCAGGCGGCTTATTATTTCTCATGTTACATGGTGCAGGTAAATTTAGTTTTGATCATTGGATTGAAAAATCAAAATAAAGCGGTTATGAGTCCGAGCATCCATCAAAGCGGCGTTCTGCCGCTTTTTTCATGTCTATCGCTGATTTAAAGCAAATCAATAAAGCCCTGAAATGTGTTGTAAAAAACATCGTTTGGCTTGTGGTTTTTGTCCCTGTCCGAATAGTGTGCGAAAGTCCAAGAAAAATGTTAGAATACGGCGCTTATATTCGTTGCCTGCATAGTTGTTTGCCATGACTACCAATACCCAAATTACTGAAGACCGTATCCTGATTTTGGATTTCGGTTCTCAATATAGTCAGCTTATTGCACGTCGTGTACGTGAAGCTGGTGTTTATTCAGAAATGTACGCATTTGATATGTCTGAAGAAGACATTCGTGCATTTAACCCAAACGGGATCATTCTTTCAGGTGGTCCAGAAAGTGTTCATGAAGAAGGTAGTCCGCGCGCACCACAAGTTGTATTTGAACTTGGTGTACCTGTTTTAGGTATTTGCTATGGTCTACAAACCATGTCAGAACAGCTTGGCGGTAAAGTTGAGCCAGGTACTGTGCATGAATTTGGTTATGCAGAAGTTGATATTAAAGTCCGTGATGCTTTAATTGGTGATCTTGAAGATACCAAAGACCAATTAAAAGTGTGGATGAGTCATGGCGATAAAGTGACTCAAATTCCTGAAGGTTTCCAAGTCTCTGCAAGCACACCAAGCTGCCCAGTGGCGATGGTTTCTGATGAAAAACGTCGTTTCTACGGTATCCAATTCCACCCAGAAGTAACTCATACTGCGAAAGGTGCTGAGTTATTGTCTAACTTCGTACATGGCGTATGTGGTTGCCGTAACTTGTGGAACTCAGAAAACATCATCGATCTTCGCGTAGAACAACTTCGTGAGCAAATTGGTGATCAAAAAGTTCTCTTGGGTCTTTCAGGCGGCGTCGATTCATCTGTTGTAGCTGCACTTTTACACCGTGCGATTGGCGACCAATTGACTTGTGTATTCGTAGATAACGGTTTACTTCGTTTGAACGAAGGCGAACAAGTGATGGACATGTTTGCGAAAAACATGGGTATCCGCGTGATTCGTGCCGACGCTGAAAATCGCTTTTTAACAGCACTTGCTGGTGAAGTTGATCCAGAGAAAAAACGTAAAATCATTGGTCGTGAATTCATTGAAGTGTTTGCTGAAGAAGCACGTAAGCTTGACGGTGTGAACTTCCTTGCTCAAGGTACCATTTACCCAGACGTAATTGAATCTGCGGCAAGCAAACAAGGTAAAGCACACGTGATTAAATCACACCACAACGTGGGTGGTTTACCAGAAGATTTAGCATTCGAATTGGTTGAGCCAATCCGTGATTTGTTCAAAGACGAAGTACGCCGTTTAGGTACAACTCTTGGTCTTCCATTTGAAATGCTTTACCGTCATCCATTCCCAGGCCCAGGTCTAGGTGTACGTATTCTTGGTGAAGTGAAAAAAGAATATGCAGATATCCTTCGTCTAGCAGATGACATCTTCATGCAAGAACTTCGCGCAAGCGGCTGGTATGACAAAACTGCGCAAGCATTTGCTGTATTCCAACCCGTGAAATCGGTTGGTGTGGTGGGTGATGGCCGCCGTTATGCATGGGTGATCGCGCTTCGTGCTGTAGAAACTGTGGACTTTATGACTGCACGTTTTGCACACCTTCCTTATGATCTTGTAGACAAGATTTCTACACGTATCATGAACGAGATTGCTGAAGTTTCTCGTGTTGTTTATGACGTATCGTCTAAACCACCTGCAACTATTGAATGGGAGTAAAACTGGCACGAAGCACTGCTTCGTGCCAGTTTTACTCCAAGAGCTATGCTCGCGGCAGTTTTGGATTTCAAGAAACAACATTTCTTGCCTAAATTACGGCAAAGGCTATGCCTGCGCCAGACTGGGGTTTCACGAAGCACTGCTTCGTGCCAGTTTTACGCCAAGAGCTATGCTCGCGGCAGTTTTGGATTTCAAGAAACAACATTTCTTGCCTAAATTACGGCAAAGGCTATGCCTGCGCCAGACTGGGGTTTCACGAAGCACTGCTTCGTGCCAGTTTTACGCCAAC
>NZ_VOYQ01000053.1:0-17718 GCF_013420195.1 Acinetobacter sp. YH01024 | reverse complement strand
TAGAGGAATTGCCACAAGATACGATAAGCTAAAACGTAACTATCAAAGCGCTGTTGCTTTAGCTTGTATATTTATATGGTTGCCTCTTTAGCTCAATTTATCGGCTGTAAATGTCAACACACCCTAAAAAAGCCCATCACTGATGGGCTTTTTTATTTTACTCATATTTGACGATTATTTTGCCTTGATGGTGTAACAAGGGGCCAACTCTAAAGAGATATCACCACCGCTTAACTTCGCCGTTTGAGCCGCAGCAGTATCATTTGGATTTTTTAAGCTATAAATATAACTAAAGCTGGCCAAACTATTCCCCCACTTCACCACTTTATTATCCGAATCCGTCAAAGCAACGCCAGATGGACGCGTGCCTGCATTGGCGTTAATCATATTGTGTAACTGCACTAAAGCACCGCCCACAACCATTGAGGTGTCCGCTGAAGTTTTCACACTTGAGTTCATTCCAATCAGCGCGCCATCAAGGGTATGGAAATATGGGTCAGCTAAAATCATACGAATCGAAATGGTATTTGGATTGATATTTCCTTCTGGTGTAAAGGTACGGGTTGTCGTTCCGATACGGTATTGCTGTACACCTTTGTCATCTTTCATTAACAGTGGATCGAGCACATCTTTTCCACTACAGCCTTCCGTCGCGTGTGTAGACAAATCGACAATTTGACTATCTTGACGAGTAAATACATCATCTGGCACGCCAGATTTTATATTTGTGCGAATATCACCATTACGGTCAATCACCACACCCAATTTCACTGTTTTGATCGAGGTATCGGTAAATTTAAAGGTTAAATCTGCATATAACGGGAAGATATAATTTTGTCCAGCAGCAACATTTTCAACAGACTTAAAGACTTTTTTGTCTAAATACGACAGCGGATAGAGCTTGTATAAATCCATCGTGCCTTTAAATTGCACTTGGTTAATGTTTTGCTCCCATAGGCCTAATTTTTTCTTATCATCGGCCGTCAGAACATAATCGTCTTTTTTACCCATCAAAGTTTTATATAAACTTCCACCCGTACCGACCACCATTTTGTCAGCAAGTAGCGTCCCTTGTTTAATAATCAGCGGACCAGAGTTTGCTTCTTCCGCATCAAAACGGAAACCCAGTATGCCAGGTTTATCAATTTGCTTTGTAAGCGGATCAATCCAATTGTCCTGCGGCGTTGCTGTTAAACGTGTTGGTCGTACCTGTGTCAAGAGCAAGACATTCACACCACCAATGGTACTCAACTGTTGATCAACTTTGCCCTTCCACTGTAAACCACTACCAAATGTCATGCCTTGGCGGTCCGTCATTAACATGAAATGACCGAATAAATTGACTTTTGAACTATCGGTCGGCAAACATTCATTTTTGTCACAGCCCACCAATCCATTTGAACCACTGGCATTGGTAATCACGCCATCAGTTGAAAATAACGCAAACTCAGGCTGATATACCGCAGCCGTTGAGATATTCATGAGTTTTGAAACTAAGGTAAATGCATTTTCATTGCTGACTTCGGACAGGTCTAGCCAAGGTGTAAACAGGTCATTAAATTCCGTATCTGAACTGATACTGAAATCTGCTGTCGCGACATTTCGAGTGATTTGATCAATCAAAACTTTATCTGCATTGTTGATATAAACCGCTTGGATGTCTGTAGCTGTAACTGCACTATTATTTTTCAATGCCAAGGCTTGAATGATTTTGGCTAAACGCATGGCCACTTTAACCGTTGCGTCGCTATTTGAAATCGTTGCAGCAGGTTTACCCGCGATGCCGGCAGCCAAATCCAATAAGGTCAAACGTGGGGGTGTCGTGCCACTGGCTACATTTGAAATTTGCTTCAAATCTACTTTACCCAAATCAATTCGACGTGATTTTTCACCTTGGACAAAGAAAGTTACCGTATCGCCAATCTTACAAGCACCTGTCGAAACACCTTCTTTTAGATCAAACAAGGTAATATAGGTATTTTTAACGTCGCTCGAACAATTAAAGTTCAGACCTTCAATTGGATAATCTAAAACAAACTCGACACAGCCTTCGGTATTACTTTTACAAGTACCATTAGTCGTACTGGTATCATAAATTTCAGGATTCACATTTGCACTTTCACCGCCACAGCCACTGAGCGCTGCAACCAATGCCGTTAAAGCAAACGGTAATAAAATTTTATTTTTCATCCTAATTCTCTTTCTTATGTCCTTAACGGATTGCTGTTAATTTAAGTTGGCCTTGATTGGTTAATACACGACCATCGACGTCAATTGCTGTTGCTAAAGGCGTTAAGAATAAATACTGGCTACCTTTAGGCACTTGAATCACGCCTTCTATTTTTTCATGGTAAAGATGATCCGCTTCACCTTGGTTATTTTTGAATCCACCTGCGCCTTCCATGACACATCCATTTTTGTCTAAAAATACCGCAAATGGCCAATAAAATGTAGGATTTTGTACTTTGGATGCAAATGAATGTATACGAATATTTTGTAATGGTGATTTTAGTTTTACGACTTCGTAGTCAAATTCGTCCGACAATGGTGCTCGAGGCCATAAATTAATATCTTGAGCCAAGTCGAGCTCTTTGGCTTTCTTCATTTTTTTATTCGAAAAACATTGCTGACCTAAACCTTGAATGGTGTCAGCTTGTGAGACTCGATAATACGATGTGGCCAAAGTGATCGGCCCTGTATCTTCGGGTTGATTGCGTTTAAATAAATTATCAATGACGGAGCGACTGACACCTTTTTCACGTTCAATGGTTTGCATCCGCGTTTGCCCCATCTTGCTGTCAATAACGCCTTCGGGCATGGTGTAAAAGCGCTTTTTGCCTTCTAAGTTAAACTCTTTATCTTCAAGATATTCATTATTGACATACTTTTCACCAGCCATGGTCGAAAAGCCTTGTTCTTGTTTTACCTTAGCCGCTTGTTTTGAAGGATTATTTTCTAAGTTTTCACCTGAAGATTGTACGGCTTTATCAGTGCTAACAACTTTCTCAGCAAGGATCTTTTTTTCGACGATAGGTTTATCTTTTTCAGCCTGAACTTTGGCCTGATACGGAGCACTAGGTTGGGTTAGCTCTGATTGCTGTAACTTTTCGGTCCATGTGGTTGAAGGTACAACTTTTGTTGAAGTACCTGACTCTTGTACTGATTTTTCAGATTTGGGAACGTTATCACCTGAGACCTCTTTAATTTTATCGACTGTGACAGCTTTATTATCATCCCGTTTTTCCGGCTCACGTGTACTTAAACGTTGAGACTTCAGTGATTCAACAGTCTGTGCTGTTGGACTCGTTTGACGTGTCATCGGTGTCTTGGTTTGAGACGGACTAATGCTTACAGATGGTTGAGTAATTTGTTGTACAGGTTGAGAGTCTATCGTTTTAGCAGTTGGACTTTCTTTAGGTTTCTTTGCTGGTTTTTCTTGCACTTGTACCACCATTGGGCGCCCATCTGGCCCAATAATGGTATGAAACGCTCCAGCGTTGGCATACGACACTTGCACCACAGACAGTGCAAGTAACGTTTTCATGAATAAAATCCTTTTCATTCTGTTTGCTTATCCTACCAACGAGTTCTGTAATTTAATCCTAGGATGGTGATTTTCGTATCGGTTTTTACATTCAGTCCAGCATATGGGTTTAAAAGTAAATTATTCACACCGGTTAAGTTTGCAAGACTACTAGTATTCGCTGGAATGTTATCTTTACTGCGTAAAAAGCCGATTGATAAATCTAAATCCGTATCTGCATCAAAACGATATCCAATCCCCATACCAAAGAGTTGCGCACCATTAATTGGTACCATGGTATTTCGCTTACCATCAGGAATAGAGGTACTCCTTGGTTCATAGCCTGCACGCAATTTCAAACGATCTGTTGCTGAATATTCAATACCAATACCCCAGTTCCAAGGCGACGTAAATTTCAAAGGTAAGGCCAAAGAATTATCGGTCACATTTTCAGATAATAATTTTGCAATTTTCAGCGCTGAAATTTGACGGTCGAATTCAAAACGGAATTTGTCCCAAGCACGATAATCGGTCCAGCCCACATCAAAATTGATTTGTAAATCAGGCATAACCTTATATTTGATCCCCGCCTGTACATGCTGTGGATATTCAAAATCCATCGAAACCAAACCCGACTCCGAGTTAGGCACGGCATTTGGGAAACCTAAAATTGCAGCTAAAATTTGACCTGTTGGTGATGACATTAATCCCTTAATCATCTCCTGAGGTGCTTTCGCATTTTGTATGCGATAACGACCTTTCATGCGCATTTTCGCTGCACTTTGGTACACCATACCAAAACTAAAATCTTCGCGTGGCTCCCACAAAACCCCTAAGTTGTAACTTGGGCTCAGTGACTGCTCTAAAGCCAATTCCATCTGACCAAATTTGCCAAATGGATTCATCCCTTCTTCGGTATTACACATCCCCAATAGCAAGATGTCGGTAATAATGTCCGAATTTTCCTTAAATGGTGTACAGACGACTTCATCAATCATCCTTAACATGCCGATCAATTCATTGGGAAATCGCAGGTCAGATTTCAATCCAATGGCTTGATAGGACATCCCCACACCACCACCAATCGATAGCTCATCACTGACTTGATAGCCTACTGTTGGCGATAGATAAGTAATACGCTCTAGAGCAACTTGTTGCCCCATGAAATTACCTGGGTTACCATTTTCAGCACCAAAACCCGCAATCAAAGGTGCATAAACAGCTGATGCGAATGTTGCTTTAGAACCCGGTGGATTGTAGGCAATCCCCATCGTTGGCGCGGCAATGGGTTGTCCAGCACCAAAATCCACCATCTTTTTTAAGACAGGTACATATAAGGATGCATATTCAACATCACCAGAAACCTTATCTTTAAAGTCCGTACAAATATCAGCCGTCACTTCAGGACCATCATTACAGACTAATGGATCATCTGAATAACCAAAAACGTTATAACCCGCAGGAACGGTAAATTCACGTTGAATATCAAAGTTTGCAATGATGCCCTGCATATCTGTTTGCAAACCTTCAATCTTAGTTAATGCTGCAGGGTTAAAATGTACTGCACTAATTCCTGGAGGATCCGCAGTTACTGCATTACCTAATGCAAGTGACCTTACATCAACTGAAAGGTTGGTACCCAATTGTGCAAAAGCAGCACTAGAACAGCCCGTTAAAACGATCGCACTAACAAGTGGGCTGAGTCGAATTTTACGCATACGACAGCCCTCTTAACGAAGTTTTTTTCCAAAACCTAGAATATCCAACGGGAAAGACAACCCTAATGACACATCTGGTGCATCTTCAGTTAAACCTAACCCCACCGTACCATTCACAATGGTCTCTGGAGATACACGTACACCTAAAGAAATCGCTAGAGTTGAACTGGTTTGGTCTGCAGGTGAATAGGATTCGCCACTGCTATACGTAAATTCTGCGCCGGTATTGAAACTTTGTTGATATGACATGGTGAGGGAAACATCGTAGTTAAACGAGTATGCAAAACCGAATGCAAAACCGCCACTAATCCCCGGTTCAAACTCTTCAATGACTCGCGAACCACGACGTTGGTTTAAGTCAGTTTCTTTGAAACCATAGTTTGCCGAGACGGATGCAAACAACACAACGGGATCAATATATTTACGTGTGCTGGCACCGATACCTGCAGAATAGTAACCTTTACCTGTTGCTAGATCATTTACAGCATTAATTTCGTATGGACTATCACCAGTTTTCGTGGACAAATTACCAAATAAAATAAGAGGCAAACGACCTTGCTTCAATGGGAAGGGTTCCCAACGTGCGCCTAAAGAAATATCCCCTAAACCCGCGGTTGAAGTATCTTTTAATAAATCAGTTTTCGCCACTAAAGGCACAGATGCAGAGAATGTCAAATTATCCATTACACCGTATTGCACGGTAAATGTATTGGTCATTGAGTGTGTTGCATTCTCTTGTACACGGAGTTGATAAAGTTGGCCTTGTGCCATTTCCATATCAAGTTGAGTATCACGGTAATAGGTATAATCGATATCGTAAAAAGATGATATTTCACCTTTTTTAATCAATGAATACTGACGTTCATTCGAGCTAAATACTTCCTGTAAGTTAGCTTCTTGACTTGCATCACCCTCTTGCTGTTGAAGTGCTGTCGATGCCTTTTCAGTGGCAGTAGCACTTTCTACTTGTGGTGCCTCAGCTTGTACTGGCTCTTCAACAGATTCATACTGTCCAATTTCTGGCTCGGCAGCAGCTTCTTGTGCAGTATCAGCTTGGGTTACAGCAGCAGGAGATACAGACTCTTCTACGACTGTCTCTTGTTCAACCGGATCATATTCTCCAAGGCTTGGTTCTTCAGCTGCATAGGCAACCCCCATCACCACCTGAATACTCATGGCTAGTAGTGTTTTGTTCATCCATTTACGATTCATGTTCCTTCCCACCGTTTTTATTTTTTTAATCCTGACGCTTTGTTATACGCATTCATCTAATTATTTACTCTTATAGTAAAGCCTTAGAAAGTTGTAATTCGATTTACCATATGACTCCGACTCTTCATTCATATTTTTATCAAGTCGTATCGTAGATGCCTTGTCCGCAATTTTTTCCATATAAAACTGCGGATATTGAATATCAACCAATGCATAACGGTTCACGGTTGCATCTTCAACATGTCGCAAGTCTGTATCTTGCAAAGCCAATAAATTTTTACGTTGCTCAGGTGCAACATTGATTAAGAATAAAGTATTGTTTTCCCATATTTCTTGAAAACGAACTTCATCGAAACTAATATTCCCAAGTGCTGGATCTGCAACAAAAACACGCCCATCTTTATAGGCTTTAAACACCACAAAATGTTTAAAACCAGCATATGAAATGGGAACAATCGCAGGCTGACCTTGCTTAACTAGATCTGAAAACTCCCCTTTGTAGCCCCCACTTTCTAGCCCGACAGCAGCGACAAAACGTTTCATGTCTAATAAGGAGAAACTTCGACGTTCGATAATTTTTTCAGTTTCACCAAATTTCAGCAAACCATTCATGGTCTGTTGCTCAGTCAGCTGTGTACCTACATAACCATTTAATAAAGTAGTTAAGGCCGCCGAACCACAACTGTAGTCGTAGGCTTGCCGAACGATGCCTCGAAATTGATCTTCTATGGCAGGTTTAATTTTTACAGATTCACGGTGCATCCGAGTAAAGGAATCATTTCGTGAATCCAATGTTTCGGTATAGTGAACTGTTCCGACTGGCTTTTCTTTTAAATCGAAGGACTCTTTGGCAAAGTAATACATCAATGCCGAGCCTACAGCTATCTCTAACATATCTTCTAACTTTTAGTTATCGGCAATGATGTGCCTTTTTTCATTATTTTTTAGAGCTAAAGCTCTACATCCATGTATTATGCAAGATACCTTTTTTTTTATAAAAAAACAGCATTTTTTTATGCTTTATTGGGTCATTCCGCACATTTTTGTAAAAAAAAGCGCGTGATCAACACGCGCCTTATTTTTTGTTCTAAATTACTTACTAGAAATTGTAATTACAGAACCTGGAGTATAAGCACCTAAAGAAGGGCTATAATATGTCTGCAAACCTTGAACCTCGATATCACCAATTGAACCAGCATCACGGCTACCTAAATGAACACCTCTCACATAGTTATCAATTGGTCCAGAGTTGCTTACCATTTGAATATAACCATTGTTTGTGCCATCTTTACCATACACACGTATATCCTGATTAATAGTTAAGTCATTTTCGCTAGCATCCACCACTTTGATGCTCTCAATGAAGATTTCACCCGCTGCACGGTTATCCGTACTTGTGCCATCTCCCAAACCTTTTTTAGTTGATGCATCAAGGATACCTAGATTTTTAATTTCTAAACCACCCACCATAGTTGTGCTGAGTTTGATCATTGCACCTTGTGGAGCAGCACCTAACTGAATATTTGCTGTCATCGAACCCGTTTTTAGAGAAAGGCCAGATAAAATTGCATTGTAGTTTGCATCTGTACCTCCAAGCTTACCACCACGGCGAATACCTGTTGTACCAACCGTACCAGATGCAGTTACACCAATTTCGCCAATATTAATATCTAAACCAGACACATCCGCTGCGATGTTAATGAATGCACCATTTGCACCTGTACCGGCATCAGTATCGATACGTAAATCAGCTAGATTACCAGTTTTTAAAAGATAAGCACCACCGTTTTCATAGTTTGCACCAATGATGATACCTTTGTTTTCTAAATCATCGCCCTTAATACCGTTACCTTTAATAACGATCGCACCAGCAGTACTTGTACCACCCTTAGCTGTATCCGTTAAACCGTCGTTATCGTGAATGAAAAGCTTTTCAATTTCAACTTTTGAAATACCAATCCCGATGTTAATACCATCTTGACCAGTGGTAGAACTAAGTGCAGCATCGTCCATTGCTTGCATAGCCATAGCATTCGCACTAAATGCGATTGAAGAAACTAGAGCTAATTTAGTGAAATTTTTCATACGGTACTCTCCCAAGAGTATTTATTTTTTTTGATTTTCAACCACTCGATTTATTCAGCTGTAATATTATTTTGTGACAACTGTTAAATCTTTCCTTGAGTTGTTTGCTCGCTCGATTAAATTATATCCAAGCTGAAATTTGTTCAACTGTCGTTGGTCGCAATCTAATTCTTACCGATAAACGGTATTTGCAAACCAAATGAATTAGGAATGGTATAAAATCCATTTTAGTCTTTAAATTTAATTTCTCTGTTGATGCAAAAACCGATTTCTTTTAAAAAATTTATTCTCAAACAAAATGTTAGTGCTCAAAATATTTTGCAAGCGCTTGTACCCTTGTCACATGTGATTTTTTTAGAAGATCAAAACCAACCTGTTATTTGCTTTTTGGCAAATCAATATCAGCAATTTAAGAATGATGAACTTAAAACTTATGTCCGTACCAATTTAGATCAATATGCGGAATGTGATACTCAGCCCTTGTCAGATATCTCCTTCCAAGATTTATGTTCAAAATTAGGCAGCGGGTTTTCTGGGGGCTGGGCTGGTTTTATTAGCTATGATTATGCAACGCAGCAACAGATTTCCTTGCACGCCAAAGCCCAACCTCGCTTGTTTTTAGGACAATTTTCCAGTTTTTTAAAATTAGAAGATGATGGTTGGTATTTTTATAGTTCTGATCATTCTGCAGCTAAGATTTACGACTACATTGATCACCTAATTCAAACCGAGATCGCTCAAGATCGATTTAAATTAACGCAAAAATGTACTGCAAGATGGTCCAAGTCAGACTACTCCAAAGCCTTTGATCTAGTGCAGGAATATATTAAGGCAGGCGATTGCTATCAAATTAATTTAACCCAAGAGTTCACAGCTCAAGCAAACGGTTCACTCTTAGATACCGCTCAAGAATTTTGGTCACTGACTGATGCACCATATTCAGGCTACTTACGTATTGATGATTTTGAAATTTTAAGTTGTTCGCCTGAACTTTTTATAGATTTTAAGCCTGAACGCAAGATTATTACTAAACCAATCAAGGGCACGATGCCTCGCTATGAAGATCCAGTTTTAGATGCGCACTCAAAACAACGGTTAAAATCATCTGAAAAAGACATGGCTGAGAATGTCATGATTGTCGATTTACTGCGTAATGATTTGAGTGTTTATGCTGAAACAGGCTCTGTAAAAACACCAAAACTTTTTGATATTGAAAGCTTTAATCAGGTGCATCACATGGTCAGTGAAGTTGAGGCCGTGCTGAAAACCGATGTAAACCCTTTTGAGGTTCTTATGTCAGCACTGCCGGGCGGTTCGATTACCGGCGCGCCTAAAATTCGCGCGATGCAAATCATTGATGAACTTGAAGGTGCTCCTCGCGGCGCCTATTGCGGCTCGATGGGTTATTTTAATCACGATGGCACGGGTTCTTGGAATATTTTAATCCGCTCTATTCAAAAATACCAAGATCAGGTTTCGCTGTGGGCAGGCGGCGGAATCACCATCGCATCTGATTGCGATGCTGAATATCAAGAATGTTTTGATAAAGTCGAAGCGATGCTGGATTTGTTAAATACGTGGTATACGCCAGATTAAACAAAAAAGCGATTCAATTGAATCGCTTTTTTATAACCCTCCCCTTGCGAAGCAGTGCTTCTCACCTTTTCGAAAGGAAGATTAGGGTAGATTTAAATTTATAGTAGCTTGCAGCAATCAAGCCAAAATATCGTTTTTAAGCGTATCCACAAGGCGCTGATTTTGTTCATCTGTACCAATGGTGATACGTAGGAATTGATTAATCCGCGGCTTATTGAAGTAACGCACAATAATCCCGCGTTCGCGTAATTCAGCAGCCAACTCACCTGCATCTTTATTTGGCAATGAGGCAAAAATAAAGTTTGCCGCAGACGGCAATACCTTAAAGCCCAGCTCAGACAGCTGCTCTACTAGTTTTTCACGGCTCGCAATCACTTTGGCATTTTGCGCTTCAAAATACGCTTGATCCTCAAATGACGCCACGGCTGCTGCAATCGCAAAACGGTCCATCGGATAAGAGTTAAAGCTGTTTTTTACCGCTTCAAGCGCTGCGATTAAATGCGGCTGCGCAATCGCGAAACCAACGCGCAAACCGGCAAGTGAACGCGACTTAGACGTCGTTTGACAAACCACAAGGTTTTCATATTTCGCAACCAAAGCCACAGTAGATTCCGCACCGAAATCGACATACGCTTCATCAATCACAACCACTGAATTTGGATTAGCTTGCAGGACTTCCTCAATTGCAGACAAACCTAAAGCAATGCTGGTTGGTGCATTCGGATTGGTAATGATGATGCCGCCATTCGGCTGTTTATAGTCATCCACAACTATTTCAAAGTCATCGTTCAGCGGCAAAATTTTAGTATTGGCAGCTATACCAAAAAATTGGCTATATACCGGATAAAAACTGTAGGTAATATCTGGATACAGAACCGGCAGTTCTTGCACAAAAAAGGCTTTAAAAATATGCGCCAGCACCTCATCCGAACCATTACCAACAAAGACCTGTTCAACAGGCACATGCTGCTGTTTTGCAATCGCTTGCTTTAACTCAGACGCATCTGGATCTGGATATAAACGTAAAACATCAGCAGAATTTGCCAACACTTTTTGAACTGCTTCCACCACTTTTGGCGATGGCGGATACGGGTTTTCATTGGTATTGAGTTTTAAAATATTTTGGATTTTAGGCTGTTCACCCGGTGTGTACGGCTCTAATTCACGTACATCAGGACTCCAAAAACGCATTTGTTCAGCGGTAATATTTGGCATTTTATTTTGCTCTTTCTCACCCTCTCCTAACCTCTCTTGCACTTCGCTTTAAAGGAATCCTTAAAGCTCGTTCAGGGAGAGGAATATTCATTTTATGAGATTTCCCCTCTCCTGAAAGGAGAGGGTTAGGGAAAGGTTTATAGTTTTGGAAAACTAAGTTTTTCACCTAGTCTATATTTTCTTACTGATAACGATAGCGTGCTGAACGCGCATGCGCATCTAAGTTTTCCTGCTCCGCTAATGTATCAGCCGTTTTCGCTAAACTTTTCACACCATCTTCAGAGCACATAATTAAACTTGAGCGCTTTTGGAAATCATATACACCAAGCGGTGATGAAAAACGCGCTGTGCCCGAAGTAGGCAACACGTGGTTTGGACCTGCACAGTAATCACCAATCGCTTCAGGCGTATATCGACCCATAAAAATTGCACCGGCATGGCGGATATCTTCAGCCATTTCCTGCGCTTGATCTAAGCACAGCATCAAATGTTCAGGCGCAACCTGGTTAATCAATTCAGCGCCTTCAGCACGGTCTTTGACTAAAACCAATGCACCACGGTTTTCAATTGAAGTGCGCGCGATATCTGCTTTAGGCAAAGCTTCTAAATGCTTTTCAATCCATTGCTCTACTTGATCTAAAAGATCCGCATCTGGCGTAATGAACACCGCTTGAGCCACAGTGTCATGTTCCGCTTGAGACAACAAATCCATCGCCAGCCATTCAGCGTTATTTTGACCTTCTGCATAGACCAAAATTTCGGATGGCCCTGCAATCATATCAATGCCAACTTGACCAAATACTGCACGTTTTGCTGCCGCAACAAAACGGTTGCCCGGGCCAGTGATTTTATCCACAGATGGAATGGTTTGTGTACCATAAGCCAATGCTGCAACCGCTTGCGCGCCGCCAATAGTAAAAACACGGTGTACGCCGGCCAAATAAGCTGCTGCCAAAACCAATGGATTTAAATCGCCATTCGGCGCAGGCACCACCATAATAATTTCAGGCACGCCAGCAACATGCGCAGGTACAGCATTCATCAATACAGAAGACGGATAAGAAGCTAAACCGCCCGGCACATAGATACCTACACGGTCCAGCGGTGTGACTTTTTGACCAAGGGTATTTCCTAAAGCATCGACATAAGTCCAGCCGTCTTGCTTTTGTGCTTGGTGAAATTCACGAACACGGTTCGCAGCAAGTTCTAAGGCTTCACGCACTTCTGAACTTAAACCATCAAATGCTGCTTTCAGCTGTTCTTGTGTCAGCTCTAATTCTGAGAATTGATGCGCTGGATGTCGATCGAACTGCTGTGTCAATTTAAGAACATGAGCATCACCATGCTGACGAACATCAGCAATGATTTGATCAACGGTTTTTAAAAGTTCTGGATCATTCACAGTTTCAAAAGCCAACAAGTCAGCAAAAGCTTGCTTGAAGTTTTGATCTTGAGTCGATAAACGTCGCATCAATTTACCCACAAGGTAATCTATTGGAAAAGATTAGTTTACCTGTTTTAGCGCAGCTTGTGGATATCTATCGCATGTGTTCATGTGGAGTTTTATTGAAAATAACTTTCGTTAAAATTGGTGAAAATACAGTTTTATCATTATTTTTCAGTTTTCATAAAAAAACCGCCCAGATTTGAGCGGTCTGATCAGCATAGCGCTACGAATTTAACGACTTATGCTTTTTTTGTTTGCTCACGTTCTTCCACGGCTTTTTCTAGCTGCGCAAGAATCGGGTTCAACAAAGTTTGTTTACGTTTAAAGCTTGCCTTGTTCACGATTAAACGTGAAGACACTTTACAGATTTCTTCCAAAGGCTCTAAACCATTGGCACGTAAAGTATTCCCGGTATCCACAACATCGACGATGTAATCACCTAAACCAACCAATGGTGCAAGTTCCATAGAACCATACAGTTTGATCACATCAACTTGCTCGCCTAAGCTTGCATAATATTGACGGGTCAAATTCACGTACTTGGTTGCAATCTTTAAACGACCTTTCGGACGAACCATGCCGACTTTACCAGCCGTCATTAACTTACAGTTGGCAATTTTTAAGTCCAATGGTTCATACACATTTTGTGCACCATGCTCCATCAGTACATCTTTACCTGCCACCCCAATATCTGCAGCACCATTTTCAACATAAGTTGGTACATCAGAAGCACGTAAAATTAAAATACGTACGTGCTTATGGGTCGTTGGAAAAATTAACTTACGAGATTTATCCGGATCTTCCAATAAGTTAATGCCAGCCGTTTCCAACAATGGCAAAGTTTCTTTTAAGATACGTCCCTTACTTAATGCTAAAGTTAAACCATGATCAAAATTGCCCATTACGTCAAAATTGGGATCATCGTTTCTCATATCGCTCATTAACTTACTCGCTTAATTTGGGCACCTAAACCTTGTAACTTCGCTTCAACATCTTCATAACCACGGTCAATATGATAGATACGGTCAATCAACGTTTCCCCATCAGCGGCAAGTGCTGCTAAAACCAATGAGAAAGAAGCTCGTAAATCAGTTGCCATCACTGGTGCAGCAGATAATTTCTCTACTCCTGTAACAACAGCATCATTACCTTCAACCTGAATATTGGCACCCATACGTGCTAATTCAGGTACATGCATGAAACGGTTTTCGAAAATCGTTTCTGAAATTGTGGCAAAACCACGACCAATTGCATTCACCGCCATAAGCTGTGCTTGCATATCGGTTGGAAATTCTGGGTGTGGTAAAGTTTGGAAACTTACTGCTTTCGGGCGTTTACCCATCATATCCAGTTCAATCCAATCTTCACCGCGCGTAACTTCCGCACCCATTTCTTCAAATTTATCTAGCACAGACTCCAACAAGTTTGGATCAGTATGCGTAGTTTTGATTTTACCACCTGTGATCGCTGCAGCAGCTAGATAAGAACCTGTCTCGATACGATCTGCAACAACGGCATATTCACAGCCATGTAAGCTTTCAACACCTGTAACAACCAAAGTATCTGTGTCTAAACCTTCGATTTTTGCACCCATCTTGATCAACATATTAGCAAGATCAGTAATCTCGGGTTCACGAGCCGCGTTACGAATCGTGGTGACACCGTCTGCAAGAACCGCAGCAGTTAGAATATTTTCAGTACCACCAACTGTGACCATATCAAAGACAACTTCGCCACCTTTTAGACGACCATCAACTTTGGCATGCACATAGCCAGCCTCAACTTCAATTTCAGCACCAAGTGCTTCTAAAGCTTTTAAATGTTGATCTACAGGGCGTGAACCAATTGCACATCCACCCGGCAAAGACACTTTTGCACTACCATAGCGCGCCAATAACGGCCCAAGCACCAAAATAGATGCACGCATGGTTTTCACGAGTTCATATGGTGCAAATTGGTTATCTAAGCTAGAAGTATCTGCCTTAACCGTATCACCTTCATAACTGATTTGAACACCTAAACCTGCGATCAATTTCACTAAGGTGTTCACATCTTTTAGATTTGGAACATTGGTTAATGTAATAGGTGTATCAGCAAGGATAGTTGCAGCGAGTAATGGCAATGCAGCATTTTTCGCACCAGAAATACGAACTTCACCTTCGAGCTTAGTACCGCCCTGAATCAGAAATTTATCCATTAATTATTAAGCTCCGAATAAGCTTGCTTTGCGCCATTCTTCTTTGGTCATTGCACGAATTGTTACTGCATGTACTTCACCGCTGGCAATGTAGGAGTTCAAAGGTGCATAAACAGATTGTTGACGAGCAACAGGACGTTTCCCTTCAAATTGATCATCGACGATGCGTAAATCATATTTGCCGTCTTGCCCACTAACTGCAACCTCAGCTTCTGGAAAAGCAGCTTTTAAAATTTCAGTGAGCTGTTCACTATTCATCACAAGACCCCATATAGGACTAACGGTGTAAAACCCGTCATTTTACTATAAATCTAAAAAATAATTCATTAGTCACATACATTATATATATAAAAAAAGAGGTTATAAAAAACCTCTTTTTGTACAATTTACAATCTAAACCGTTAAAGGCATATAAATGAGCTGCATTTTTCGATGTTTATGTAATTGTTTTTTTAATTTTTCAGACAATTTTTTGATCGAGGTATACATATCATCAGCGCACGCTTGCGCAAAAAGTTCTGTCCCAGG
The DNA here is from genome assembly GCF_013420195.1 of Acinetobacter sp. YH01024. NCBI lineage: Bacteria > Pseudomonadati > Pseudomonadota > Gammaproteobacteria > Moraxellales > Moraxellaceae > Acinetobacter > Acinetobacter sp. YH01024. Next base: position 2,197 of record NZ_VOYQ01000053.1, on the reverse strand, counting down.
TAATCGTATAATCGCTTCCGCAATATGATTATCACTACCTTTTTTTGAACGTTTATCAACCTGATGATCTTTAGTCAGTTTGACTTGCATACTATTGACCTGATCTAAATGTTTGGTCATTTCCGCAAATTTAAGACGAATATTTTCTTCTATTGCTGGCGTAATTGTTAAATGATGGCCACGAATTGTAATCTGCATAATTCTATCCCTCACCTTCTTTCAGGACTGGAAAAGTTCAAGCCGAATCATCCAACTCAATATGCGAAGCATACATTTACACAATCAGATCATTTCGGCCATTCCTTATAAAAAAAGAGATTCATTATTTCGTCATAATGAACCTCTAGAATAGTCAGATTTTCAAATTTAGATCAACACTTTTCGCTCTGAAGATGATGGAATATGTAACGATTCACGATACTTCGCAACTGTACGACGAGCAACATCAATACCTTCTGCATTAAGCAAAACTGCAATTGCATTATCAGACAAAGGCTTACGTGTATTTTCTTCTGCAATCAACTTTTTAATTTTTGCACGAATTGCCGTCGAAGACGCTTCCCCACCAGACGATGTTCCAACATGACTTGAGAAGAAATATTTCAACTCAAATAATCCACGTGGTGTGAGCATATATTTATTTGTGGTTACACGGGAAACTGTGGATTCATGGAGTTCAACTTCTTCCGCAATATCTCGCAGGACCAAAGGCTTCATTGCCTCAGGCCCTTGTTCAAAGAACGCTCGTTGATGCTCCACAATACAGGTTGCCACTTTTAATAAAGTTTTATGTCGTTCATCAATGCTTTTAATGAAATTCTTAGCTTCAAGCATTTGATTACGTAAATATTGATTATCGTCACTTTGATCTGCACGCTTGATCATATTGGCATAGAAAGAATTCACTCGTAGCTTTGGCATTACATCAGGATTTAACTGTACCAACCAATGTTCATTCTTTTTTAGCACCACTACATCTGGAATTTGATAGTCTGAATCTTTATCTTCAAACTCTTGCCCTGGATGTGCTTTTAATGTTTTTAACAAACAAATGGCTAGTTTAAGTTGTTCCGTATTTAAACCCGTTTGCTTAATTAACTTAGGTAATTCATTGGTAATCAGCAACTCATAATTTTTCAATAATAAAATAGCTTCATATCGATATTCGACATGTTCAGGAAGATTTTCAACTTGTACCATTAAACATTCAGCGAGATTACGTGAACCTACACCTAAAGGATCTAGACGCTGAATATGCTTTAAAACCACCAAAACTTCGTCATCTTCGACTTCTTCTTCATAATCCATAGAATCTAAAAGATGCTGAACAGATTGGGTAATTTCATTTAAGTCACAATCTAAAAAACCTTTGTTATCTAAAGCATCGATAATACAGTGTGCAATTAGTTTATCGATCACAGAAAAGTGTAAAAGATTAACTTGCTCAAGCATATGTGCTTGTAAACTTTGATGCCCCTGCCGATTATCTTCGCGCTCTTCAAATTCAGCAGCACCTAAACTTGTAGGTTGATGCGTATAAACATCATCCCACTCCGTATCTACCGGTAACTCATCAGGCAAATGATCGGCATTTAATTCATTGGTTAAGTCTTTATTTTCCCTTTCTTGTTCTTGTAAGCTATTTAAACTTTCAACGGTATTTTGTTCTTCAACTTTCTCTAATAGAGGATTACTGTCGAGTTGGATTTGAATTTCTTGTTCCAATTCCAAACTTGAAAGCTGTAATAAACGAATGGCTTGTTGTAATTGAGGTGTTAATGATAAGGAATTGGCAACCTTTAACCCCATCGCTAATTTCATTAATAACTCCCCCTATAATTAACCGCACTTTATAAGCAATTTTTATGCCGTTTTATTTTTTATAGCATAATTTTGAACAGAACGCCCGATTTTTTGTCTTTTTTAGACACATTATTCGGCTAATTTATTCTTTTATTAGGAACAATTCGCCTTATAAATGAATTATTTAATTAGATATATTATTAATTTCACTCTATTTTCCTTTTCACCACACATAAAAAAACACCCCCAACGATTAAGTTGGGGGTGTTTTCGAATAATGAGCTGGCGATGACTTACTCTCACATGGGTAACCCCACACTACCATCAGCGCTAAGAGGTTTCACTTCTGAGTTCGGGAAGGGATCAGGTGGTTCACTCTTGCTATTGTCGCCAG